>NZ_JBVJIA010000023.1:0-120636 GCF_055586505.1 Streptosporangium sp. NPDC050148
GAGGGGGGGGGGGGGGGGGGTGTTGGCTGTTTTTTTTTGGGGGTGGGGGGGGGGGGGGGGGGGGGGGGGGGGGGGGTGGTGGGACCGCCCCCCCCCCCCCCCCCCCCCACCACGGTGGAAGGGAAAGCCCGCTATCGGGCCGTGAGCGCCCGTACGTCCAGGATCTCGCCGAGCAGGTCCGTGAGGCTCACCATGCCGATCACCTCGCCGCCGCCGTCGGTGACGAGCCCCAGGTGGGCGCGGGCGTCCTGGAGGGCCGAGACCGCGTCGGGAATCGTGGTGCCCGCCTCCAGGCGGGGCACCGGGCGGGCGAGCTCGGCGGGAGTCGCCTCGGGACGGACCAGGACGTCCCTGACGTGCACCACGCCCAGCACGTCGCCCGGACGACCGGAGGTGACGAGCATGCGCAGGTGCCCGTCGCGCGCGGCGACCTCGCGCATGTGCGCCCCGGTCGCGTCGGCGGGCACCGAGGTGGTCTCCGCCAGCGGCAGCATCAGCCGTTCGACGGGCTGCTGGTGGACCCGCAGGGCCCGGGTGAGCAGGTCGTGCTCGTCGCGGTCGAGCAGGCCCATCCGGCCCGACTCCCCGACCAGCATCGCCAGCTGGACCGGGGTCCTGGTGGTGGCCAGCTCGTCCTTGGGATGGACCCCGAACAGCCTCAGGATCTGGTTGGTCAGGCCGTTCAGCGTGGCGAGCACGGGACGGACGACCCAGGTGAACCCCCGGAACGGCAGGGCCAGGGCCATCGCCGCGGTCTCCGGGTGGGTCAGCGCCCACGACTTGGGCGCCATCTCGCCGACGACCATGTGCAGGAAGGTGACGAGGGCCAGTGCGATCACCAGCGAGATGGGGACCTGGAGCGACTCGGGTACGCCGACCGCGGCGAAGACCGGCTCCAGCAGGTGCTCGATGGCGGGCTCGGTCACCATGCCCAGCCCGAGCGAGCAGAGCGTGATGCCGAGCTGCGCCCCCGCCAGCATCAGCGAGAGCTCCCTGCCGCCGCGTACGGCGGCGCGGGCCGTGATCCGGGTCAGACGGCCCCCCTTGGCCGCCAGCTCCTCCAGGCGGTGCCTGCGGGCCGAGATGACCGCGAACTCGGCGGCCACGAAGAAGGCGTTGCCGATCAGCAGGGCCACGCCCAGCAGCAGTGCCGCCGTGGTGCTCATCGTCGCCTCCCCCCGCTCCGCTCGATCATGGGCGCCTCGGGACCGCGTTCGATCATCCGTGGCTCGGATGTCATCGCCTCGCCGTCCCTCCCGGCGTCCGTCGCCGTTCCCTCCGCCACGTCCGTCCCGGTGCCGTCGTCCCCCGGGGGTGTGGCCAGCGAGAGCCGTACCCACTCGGGGACCCTGCGGTGCACCGACAGGACCGTCAGCTCGGCGTCCTGCTCGTCGGCGCGGTCGTTCTCCAGCGGGTCGTTCTGCAGGGTCAGCGTCACGGTCACCCGGTCGCCAGGCTCGGCCATCCGGCCGAGGGTGGCGAGCACCAGGCCCGCGGCGGTGTCGTAGTCGTCGCTCTCGGGCAGCTGCAGGCCGATGGCCCGCTCGATCTCGTCCAGCCGGAGCGTCCCGGGCAGATCCCAGGTGCCCTCCTCACCGGCCACGACCCCGGCCGGTTCGGGGTCGTTCTCGTCGATGAGCTCGCCGACGAGCTCCTCGGCGAGGTCCTCGACGGTGACCACTCCGGCCAGGCCGCCGTACTCGTCGATGACGCACGCCAGGTCGTCGCGGGCGACGCGCATGCGCTCCAGCACGACGGGCAGCGGCAGGGAGGTGGGCACCAGGAGCGCGGATCGGGTGATCTTCTCCAGCGTGCCCTCGGTCAGTCCGGACCTGAGCAGCTCGCGTACGCCGGTCACCCCCACCACGTCGTCGCCGTTCCGGCTGCACAGCACCGGGTAGCGCGAGTGGCCGTGGGTGCGCACGGCCTCGATCAGGTCGGAGATGGGCCGCTCGTCCCTCAGCAGCACGACGCGCGGGCGGGGCACCATCACGTCCTCCGCGGTGCGGTCGCCGAACTCCAGCGCGCGCTTCAGCAGGTCCGACAGCCGCGGCGGCAGGTCACCGGCCATTGCGGAGTCGGAGATGATCCGGGAGAGCTCCTCGGGGCTGGCACCGTGCTCGATCTCCTCCACCGGCTCCACGCCGACCAGGCGCAGCAGGCCGGTGGCGGCGGAGTCGAACAGCCGGATGACCGGCCCGGCGATCCGCAGGTAGATCATCGTCGAGCGGGCGAGGAACTTCGCCACCGGCTCCGGACGGGCGATGCCGAGGTTCTTGGGGGCCAGCTCGCCCAGGACCATCTGGATGACGGTGGCGACCGCGACCGCCAGCGCCACGGCGATGCCGGGTACGGCTCCCGGCGGCACGCCGGCGCTCTCCAGCCAGGGGCGGATGACGGTGGCGATCGCGGGTTCGGCGATGAAGCCGACCAGCAGGGCGGTGACGGTGATGCCGAGCTGCGCGCCGGACAGCATGAAGGACAGGCGCCCGGTCACCGCCAGTGCCCGCTCGGCGGCGGCGTCCCCGGCGTCGGCCTGCTCGCGGAGCACGCCGCGGTCCGCCGCGACGAAGGCGAACTCCTGGGCGACGAAGTAACCGGTGGCGAGAGTGAGGAGAAGTACGGCCAGCAGGCCCAGAGCCGTGTTCACCGGGGGATGCTCCCGACCGGTTCAGCGGGTCCCGTGCGCGTGCACGGGCAGGTACTCCACGGGTCCGCAGTGGACACGATCATCCTTTCGAGCAGAGGTAGTCCTCTACCGTAACGATCCGGGTGGGGCTTGATGTTTCCGGATCGGCCGTCGAGCGCATTATTGGTGGCTAACCACCCCTATGAGTACTTTTGCATAAGGAAACCTTGGTGACCCGGCGGCATGCGCGTGAGCCACGACGTAGCGTCGATAATGACGTTTTCACCAAAGATCGAGAAGTGGCGGGACACGACGTGGCTGACAGGCCCGAAGACGACGATCGCACTCGTGCGCTGCGATCGCCCACGCCGGGGTCCGTGCCGCAGGGAGCGGCCGGACGGCCCGCCCCTCCCTCGCGAGGCGGGCCGGCGTCGCCCCTCCAGGAGGTGACGGCGCCGCGGCGCGGGGCCTCCGCCCGTGAGGCGTCCACCGGGCAGGAGGCGCCCGGGGAGGTGCCGCGCCCCCGGGGAAGCTCGCGGGTGTACGGCAAGGCCAGGCCGGGTTCCAGCCCGGTCAGGCCGTTGAAGGCGTCCTCGGCCCCGGCCCCCGGCGTTCCGGCGCCCGCGGGCCCGCGGGCGGGAGGCCCGGGGGGTCCGGCAGGTCCGACAGGTCCGACAGGTCCGACAGGTCAGGGAGGATCGCGCGTGTCAGGCTGGCGGCCCAAGCGTCCCGGACGGCTCGCGGTACGGATCCTGGCCGGTGTGGTCGTCGTGTTGCTGGTCCTGGCCGTCGGCGGGTACTTCGTGGTCAGCTCGCGGCTGGTCACGATCGACGCGCTCGGCGACTACGAGGGACGTCCCGCCGACACCCCGGGCACCAACTGGCTGCTGGTCGGCTCCGACAGCCGGGCCGGTCTGACCGCGGCCCAGCGCAAGAAGCTCGCCACCGGCAAGGCGGTGGGGCGCCGTACCGACACGATGATGCTGCTGCACATCCCCGACGGCGACGGCCGCCCGACCCTGGTCAGCCTGCCCCGGGACTCCTACGTGCCGATCGACGGCCACGGCAGCGACAAGCTCAACGCGGCCTACGCCTTCCAGGACGGCGGGCCCAAGCTGCTGGCCAGGACCGTGGAGAAGGTCACCGGGCTGCGGCTCGACCACTACATGGAGATCGGCTTCGGCGGCTTCGTCGGCATCGTCGACGCCATCGGCGGCGTGGAGATCGACGTCAAGCAGGCCATCAAGGACCCCAAGGCCGGGATCAACCTGAAGAAGGGCCGGCAGGTCATGGACGGCGGGACGGCCCTGGGCTACGTCCGCACCCGCGCCACCGGCAACATCCCCGACCTGGACCGGACCCAGCGCCAGCGCCAGTTCTTCTCGGCGGTGGTGAAGAAGGCCGCCAGCCCGGGCGTCCTGATCAACCCCTTCACGTCCGTCCCGCTCGCGCTGAGCGCCGCCGACTCGGTGTCCGTGGACGAGGGGACAGGGGTGTTCAACCTGCTCTCCCTGGGCCTGGCCATGGGCGACAACCCGGTCACCACGGTCGTCCCGGTCGGCTCCCTGCCCACCATCAACGGCCAGTCCGTCGTCAAGTGGGACCGGGAGAAGGCCCTGCGCATGTTCGAGGCGCTGGCCCAGGACAAGGCGGTCCCCAAGGACGTCCTGGCCAAGTAGGCGCTCCGCCGGGCGGGGACGTCCGGCGGATGAGGCCGAGCCGGTGACGGGCCGCTGAGGGGCCGGTGGGCAGGGCGGTCGAGGGGCCGGTCTCAGCTGGTCGTGGTGGTGACCACGGCACCGGCGATCACGGCCGTCATCACGGCGGCGTTGACGGCTGCGATGGTGTCGGAGACCGCCTTGCCGGCCCATCCGCCCTCGACGATCTCCTTGATCCGCTCCTTGCTCGCGTCGGGGAACGCCTTACGGTCGATCTTGGCCGCGTGCAGGATCGCGATCAGCACCGTGACCCGCTCGTCCGGGACGGCACCCGACAGCACGCCCTGCACCCGCTCGCGGATCTCCAGCTCGACACGCGGGTCACGCTCGGGGTAACGCGTGCTCGGAAAGATCCCCAGCACCTTGTGCCGCTCCTCGTCCAGCACGCCCCGCTCCGCCAGGCGGGACAGCAGGCGCCTGCGGAGCTTGTCGGTCTGAAGCTTCTGCACCCACCACTCGGGCTTGCGCGCCTTGGTCTCCGCCGCCATCCGCGCGAGCGGCCCGTCCAGCTCCTCGTCGCCCAGGGGGGTCGTGTCGCGGACGGTGACCTTCTTGTCGGCGAGGTCGATCCGCCCGGCGACGGTGAGCTCGCCCAGCAGCGCGCCACCGAGCGCGGCGTTCAGCTCCGTGGAGCCGATGAGCTGCTTTCCGTCCTGCTCGCCGTACGCGAGCAGAAGTACTTCCTCTGCGATCGTCGTCATGGCCCAGACACTACGTCGCGGCTCCGGGGCGGGTGTAAGCACTCCGTAAGCGATGGGCGTCCCCATCGGCGATAGCGTCGCCCCGAGGTCGCGGGAACGCCCGTCGGCCTCGTTCCCGGGCCGAGGCCCGGGGGCTCGACGCTGGAGGTGTCCGATGAGGGTCAAGAGGTTGCTCCGGCATCCCGTCACCCGGGTCGTGCTGGTGATCGGCGCGGTGGCGGTCGGTGTCGCCCTGTACCTGTTCCAGCCCTGGCGGCTGTTCACCGTCGTGGAGGTGAACGAGGCGCTGCCGGTCGCGGAGGCGCCATCCTCCCCGGCGTCCCCGGGGGCCTCGGCGTCACCGGAGTCCGAAGCGTCCCCGGCGTCTCCGGAGTCCCCGGCGGACGGCGGGACGGGCGAGCCCACCCGCCCCGCCGAGACCTCCTCGGCGCCGAAGAGCCTGGCCACGGGCACGTTCGTCTCCCACGAGCACGACACCGCCGGTACGGCGAAGGTGCTGGAGCTGCCCGACGGGAGACGGATCCTGCGGATCGAGGACCTGAACACCTCCGACGGCCCGGACCTGAGGGTCTGGCTGAGCGACCAGCCCGTCAAGCAGGGAAGGGCCGGTTGGTTCAACCTGGACGACGGCAGGCACCTCGAACTGGGCGACCTGAAGGGGAACAGGGGGAACGCCAACTACGCCATCCCGGCCGGGGCCGACCTCGACGACCTGAAGAGCGTGACCATCTGGTGCAAACGCTTCAGCGTCTCCTTCGGCGCCGCCGCCCTGAGGTGACCGCGTCCGGGGGACGTCCCGAGGCGATCCGCGCCTCCGGGAGCGAGGGTCGGGACCGTCGAAGCGTCTTGCGCCTTCGGGAAGCGGAGGCCGGGACCGTCTCGGCGCGGCCGGACGCCCGCCTGGCACAATGCCCGGACTATGAGCGTTTCCGAGGAACTGCATGTCATCGGCCGCCCGCTCGTCGAGGCGCAGCTGGCCCACCCGACGGTGGCGGGCATCGCGCGGGGGGACCTGCCCGAGCCGGTGTTCCGGTCCTGGCTGGAGCAGGACTACCTCTTCCTGCTCGACTACGTGCGCGTCTTCTCGCGGCTGGCCTGGCAGGCCCCCGACGGGCATCTGGGCGACCTCGTGGACCTGGCCCACTCCACCTTCCACGACGAGCTGAACCTGCACCGGTCCCTGTCGGCCGGGTTCGGCGCCGACCTCGACGGGGCGACGAAGGGACCGGCCTGCGCGGCCTACACCGCCTTCCTGCTCGACTCCGCCGCGGTCTACGCCGACGGCCTGGCCGCGCTCTATCCCTGCATGTGGGGCTACTCCACCCTCGGCAGGAGGCTGGCCGAGAACCCGCCCGAGGAGCCTCGCTACCGCGCCTGGGTCGACACCTACGCCCACCCGGGCTTCGCCGAGCTGACCGGGAGGATCGCGGTGATGATCGACGAGGCGGCACCGGACCCGGACCGGGCCCGGAGGCTGTTCACCGAGGGGATGACCCATGAGATGGCCTTCTGGGACGTGCCCTGATCTCGTTCCCGTCCGTCCTCCGGCTTTGTGGCACCGGATGACCGACCGTGCCGGTTCGTCCTTCACCGGGGAGGATCGAAGGTCCGGATGAGGGCGTCCGAGTGGCTTTGCGCCCCATCGGGTGGCGGAGTTGGAACAATGAGCGCATGAATGTTCCTGAGGTCGAGGTGCAGGCCGTGCCGGATGACGCGTTCCTGCTCGACGTACGCGAGAACGACGAGTGGCGCGCCGGGCACGCGCCGGGAGCCGTCCACATCCCGCTGGGAGAGTTGCAGTCCCGGGTCGGTGAGGTGCCCAAGGACGCTCCCGTCTACGTGGTCTGCCGGGTCGGCGGCCGTTCGGCGAGCGCCACCGCCTGGCTCAACCACGGCGGCTGGAACGCGATCAACGTGGAGGGCGGAATGCGGTCCTGGGACTTCGCCGGCCGCCCGATGGTCGCCGACGGTGGTCACGACCCGTTCGTCGCCTGAGCCGCACGGACCACGGAGCCGCGCCGGCCGTGAAGCCGTCCGGGCCGTGACGTCGCCCGCGTTGTGAAGCCGCTCCGACCGCGGAATCGCTCCGGTCGCAAAACCGCCGGGTCGCGGAGCCGTCCGGGTCGTGAGGCCGCCGGTTGGACGTCCGCGCGGACCCGGTACTGGCCGAACACGGACCTATGGTGCATCATGATGGGCGCGAGCTGGGGTGACCCCGGCTTCGCGTACCACCCGACGCGGGAGCTTGGGGCAACCAGGCTGAGAGGGCAGCTACAGCTGCTGCCGACCGCATGAACCTGTCCGGGTAATGCCGGCGTAGGGAGCATGTGATGGCGTCTGCCGCCGTTGACTCTGCGAGTTCCACGAATCCGGGGGCGGCCGAGGCCCCCCTCACCCTCGACGAGGCTCCTCCCCGGGCGCTCGGCGTGCTCGACCAGGGCGCGCTCTGGGCCAACCTGGGCGTCAGCCTGCTCGGCTTCTCCGGCGCGATCGCGCTGATCGACCCGCTCGGCGACCGGCCGCTGAGCTTCGTGGCCGCGATCGTGGCCGCGGTGGTGGGCAGCCTCGTCGGCACCGCGATGGTGGGCCTGGCCGCCATCCCCGGGCAGCGGACCGGCGCCCCGGCGATGGTGCTGCTGCGCGGGTTGTTCGGGGCGAGGCTGTCCTACCTGCCGACCGTGCTGAACATCGTCCAGATGCTCGGCTGGGGCGCCTTCGAGCTCTGGGTCATCGCCCAGGGCGCGCAGGCCATCGCCGGATCCTTCGGGGTCGAGGTGCCCTACCCGGTCTGGGTGGTCATCGCGGGGGTGATCACCACCGCCTTGACCATCCGGCCGCTGGGAGCGGTCCGCCTGCTCCGCCGGTACGTCACCGCCGCCGTGGTGGTCTCGATGATCTGGTTCCTGGTCGCCCTGTTCCAGCGCGGACCGGCGATCGGTGGCGGGTCGTGGGAGGCGTTCGCCCCCTCGGTGGACTACGTGATCGCGCTGTCGGTCTCCTGGGTGCCGGTCGCGGCCGACTTCGCCCGGTTCTCCCGCTCGGGCAGGGCCTCCTTCGCGGGCGTCGTCGGCGGCTACACGATCGCCCAGGTGGCCTGCCTGGTGCTGGGCATCGCGGCGCTCGCGCTGGTCGGCAACGACCCGGACAGGGTGTGGGAGCCCTTCGTGGCCGCGGCGCTCGGCCCGCTGTTCTTCGGCGTCCTGGTGCTGCGCGAGACCGACCAGTCGTTCGTGAACGTCTACTCCACCGCGACCTCGCTGCAGAACCTGCTGCCCCGGCTGGACCGCAGGATCATCTCCGGGGCCATCGGCGTGCTGGTCACGCTGCTCGCGATCTTCGTCGAGGCGGACACCTACACCGGTTTCCTGGGCATCATCGGTGCGGTCTTCGTCCCGATGTTCGCGGTGCTCGTGGTCGACTACTTCCTGCTCGGCGGCGCCGCGCACTGGGACACCTCCGCCACCGCGCCCTCGCGCGGGCTCATGATCGTCCCCTGGGTGCTCGGCTTCGCGGCCTGGTGGATGCTCACCGCGCTGCCGGTCGCCCCGGAACTGGCGTGGTGGACCTCGTTCTGGACCGGTGTCCGCGACCTGGTCGGGTTCGTCCGGCAGCCGTGGATGAGCGCGGCCGTCGGCGCGTTCCTGGTCGCCGGGCTCGTGACCCTGGCCGTCGGCGCGCTCCAGCGCCGCTTCCGGGGCGCCGGACGAGGCGGGAGGCCCTGACCGTACGGGAACGAGGGTGACGGGGGCTTCCGGCCGTGCGGGCGGGAGCCTCCGGCGTGCGCGGGCGGGGGCTCCAGCCGTGCGCGAGCGGGATCTCCGACGGTGCGGGCGAGGCTGCGGGAAGCCGGTCGTGCGGGACGGGCGAGGGCTACAGGACGCCGGATCCGCGGGCGGCCGCGGTGGACTCGATGTGCAGCAGCCGCTCCTTGGCCGCCGAACCCCCGGCGTACCCGCCGAGGACGCCCTCGCTCTCGACCACCCGGTGGCACGGCACGATGACGCAGACCGGGTTGCTGCCCAGCGCGTTGCCCACCGCGCGCAGCGCCCGGGGCCTGCCGATCCGCTCGGCGATCTCGCGGTAGGTGGTCACGGTCCCGTACGGTACCGAGAGCATCATCTGCAGTACGGTCCTGGAGAACTGGGTGGCAAGGCGCAGGTCGACCGGTGTCGCGAAGGCGCGGAGCCGGGCGGAGAAGTAGGCGTCCAGCTCCCGGCGGACGGGGTCGAGGCGCCGGGCGTCCGGTCCGATGAAGGTGCCGACCTCGCGGCTGACCCGCTCGAAGACGACGTTCTCGTCCTCGTAGCTGCAGGCCACCACACCCCGGGCGGTGACGGCCAGGGTGAGACGCCCCAGCGGCCCGTCGAGCGTGCCGAACGCGATGTCGGGATGACTCGTCCCGACATAGTCGGGCGAGGTCACCCGTAGCAATGCATCGATGTCGCCGGATGACATGGCCCCACCCTTTCGTATCCAGGTGTGTGGTGACCGCAGAGTATCGGACGGATCGCCCGGCCAGTGGCAACACGTGCGGGCCGAAAGTGCCAAGATCAGACCGGTCGAGGCGGCACTATGGGTGGGTGGTGGACTACAGGGCCGGGATCGCCGGGGGCATCGGCCGCGAGGTCGTCGCCGCCGCGCCCAACGCGATCGTGGCCATCGACCGCGAGCAGACGGTCCTGGCGTGGAATCCCGCGGCCGAGCGGCTGTTCGGCTGGCCGGCCGGGGAGATGATCGGCCGCCGGGCGCCGGTGGTCCCCGAGGAGCTGACGGCCGAGCACAACGCGGTCCTGGAGAAGGTCCGGATCGACGGCCAGGTGTCGCTGCGGACCAGGAGGTTCCGCCGCGACGGCAGCCTGCTCGACGTGCGGGTCGACACCGGCGCGCTCTGCGGGCACGACGGCACCCTGCTGGGGTACGTCAGCGTCTACCACCTGGCCCAGGACGACGAGAGCGCCAACGACCGCAACGCGCGCCGCGGCCGGCTGGTGCGCCGCCTCACCGACGTGGTCGCCGACATCAACGCCGAGCTGGAGCTGCCCGCGGTGCTCGACCGGATCGCGGCCAGCCTCGCGGAGCTGACCGGCGCCGACGCCGGTGGCTTCGTGCTCATCGAGGGCGACCGGCTCCGCCTGGTGGCCCGGCACAACCTTCCCGACGCGCTGCGCGACTCCACCGCCGACCTGCGCACCAGCCTGGTCGGCAGGCTGCTGCGCGAGGGCAGGACCCTCATGCTGGAGACCGGCGACCAGGCCCGGCTGGACGAGCTCATCTGGTCGCGGCTGCCCGGCCTGCACACCGTCGCGCTCGGGCTCGCGTCCATGGGCGGGCGGCCGTACGGCGCGCTGTACGCGCTGTTCGCCAAGCGCAAGGCGGGCCACCTGGAGCTGGAGCTGCTGGAGCTGCTGGCCGGTCACGCGGGCATCGCCGTGGGCAACGCCATGGCCTACCAGGAGGCCCTGCGGCAGCGCGCCCACGAGCGGGCGGTCTTCGACGCCAGCGCCGACGGCATCGCGGTCCTCGACGACCTGGGGCGGGTCGTGCAGTGGAACCCGGCCGCGAGCGAGCTGACCGGTTTCCACGCGGCCGAGGTGATCGGCGGGCCGCCGCCCTTCCGGCTGCCCGCGCCGGGGGAGAAGCTCACCATCCAGCTCCCCTCGGGGACCTGGCTGGACGTGCTCTGCGCGGAGATCGTGGAGACCGGCGAGATCGTGGTCGACTTCCGCGACGTCACCCGCGCCAAGGAGCTGGAGGAGGCCAAGGACCTCTTCCTGGCCACCACCAGCCACGAGCTGCGCACCCCGATCACCGTGGTCCGAGGGTTCGCCGCCACGCTCGACGCGCGCTGGGACGGCATGACCGACGGCGAGCGCCGCGCCGCCGTGCACACCATCGCCGAGCGGGCCCGCTCCCTCGGACAGCTCATGGACCACCTGCTGCTGGGCGCGCGGGCGGGCGCGGGCGAGCTCACCCTGCGGATCGAGGGCTTCGACCTGGCCGAGTCGGTGCGCTCGGCCACGCTGGGGCTGCCGGTCCTGTCCGACCTGCACCGGGTGGAGGTGGACGTGCCCGGCGACCTTCCCCGGGTCTCCGGCGACGCGCTGGCCACAGACATCCTGCTGGGCCAGCTTCTGGAGAACGCCTTCAAGTACTCCCCGGACGGCGGCCTGATCAGGGTCCAGGCGTGGGTGGAGGGCGAGCGGGTGGTGCTGGTGGTCGACGACGAGGGCGTGGGCATCGCGCACGCCAGCCGGGAGCGGGTCTTCGAGCGTTTCGTCCAGGCCGACAGCGGTGACCGCCGCAGGTTCGGCGGGGTCGGTCTCGGCCTGTACATCGTGCGCAGCCTGGCGCGGGCCCAGGGAGGAGAGGTCTCCGCCCATCCCCGGCCCTCGGGAGGGACCCGGATGAGGCTCGCCCTGCGGATCGACGACACGCCCGGCGCCCTTACCTGATCGACACGCCGAAGCGGTAACGAGACCGTAACGGATGTGCTGATCTATTGTCGAATGTGCACAAGCTGTAGTCGACACTCGGTTTCCATGGCTGCGTAACGGGGCATTTCGGTCGTACTGGGGTGAGTTCCTCAGGGGGGTTCAGGGATACGGGGAGGTGAGTGCGTCGAGCGTCGTGTTGTTGCCGTATGCACCGTCCAGCGTCGCTGTCGCACGCCAACGCCTCTGCTCTGACCTGCAGGAACGGGGCGTGTACAAGGACGCGGTGGAGGACGCGGTGCTCGTGGTCAGCGAACTGCTGAGCAACGCGCTGCGTCACGCACACCCGTTGCCGTCGGGGCAGATCAGGGTGTCTTGGGAATGGAACGAAGAACACGTCGAGGTCGCTGTGAGTGACGGCGGCGCGGCGACCGAACCGAGGGCCGGGCGCCCGGCACTCTCCTCCCTGGGAGGACGGGGTCTCGGAATCGTCGAGTATCTGGCCTCCACATGGGGGGTCAGACACGAAGGGGGCGTGACCACGGTGTGGGCGGTGGTCACGGTGGCCGACACGTTGGGTAACGGCCGTGTCTCCACTCCCGAGCCCGCGCTCAGAGAGTGCGGCTGACCCCTTCACCGGATCCGCCCGCGATCTCCGTCCCGTCCCACCTGTCATGGGACGGGACGGAACCCCCAACGGCCCCTCCGGATCACCCGCCCAGACCACCGGCCCCCTGCCGCGTGCCCGCTTCCTCGGAGACCACCGGGCCCCTGCCCGCTGGCCGGGCCCGGGTAGCGGTGGCCGTTCGGCTGGCCGGGCCCGGGTACCGGTGGCCGTTCAGCCCGCGGTGAGCGCGGGACGGTGCAGCACCGCCCGCTCCCCGGCCGTCCACGCCGTGCTGACCAGCAGGTAGATCCCGGCCGCGAGCGGCAGCACCATCGCGGCGAGGACGGTTCCGTACGGGAGCAGGGGCATCAGCCGGCGCAGTGCCGCGGGCTGGACGTCCGGGCTCATCGTGCGCCGGATCCTCCGGGAGGTGATCCACGCCACGGCCACGAGCAGCACGAACAGGCCGGCGAAGACCAGGGTCGGGCCGCTGAGCAGCCCGAAACCGGCCACCGTACCGGCGAACTGCTGCCCGAGCGGCACCCCGAGAAGCCCGTGGGTGAGCAGCGCGTTGGCCTGCCCGGCGATCGTCGAGGAGATGAAGACCTGGTAGGTGACCAGCAGGAAGGGCGCCTGGGCCAGGGACGGCAGGCAGCCGGCGAGCGGGGAGGTGCCCTCCTTGGCGTAGAGGGCGGACAGCTCCCTGCGGAGCCGCTCGGGGTCGCGCTCGTGGCGCTTCCTGAGCCGCTGCACCTGCGGTGCGAGGCGGGTCCGGGCCCGCTCCCCCCGCGCCTGCATGACGCTCAGCGGCAGCAGCAGGAGGCGGACGAGGACGGTGAACACGATGATCGCCAGAGGGGTGGAACCCAGCGGCTCGGCGAGCGAGGCGATCAGACCGGCGGTGAACCCGATGACGGGGTCGAACATGACGGAACCCTTCTGAGCAGAGTGGAGACGGCACAGAAGGCGCCCGCGAGCCACGGGGGATCTTTCCGGTACGCGTGCGCGCAGCGCGCCGACGGGGCACGCTCACGGCGCGGTGCTCACATGAGAACGACGGTTCCCGTACGAGACCGGCGGTGCACGTACGAGGACGGTGACGCCCACATGGGGACGACGACGCTCATACGACGGCGCTCATACGACGGCGACGGCTCGTGCGAGAACGACGGCTCGCGCGGGATCACACGCGTATGCGGAAGGAAGAGGGGTCACGCGGGCGCCGGGCCCGCCGAGGGCGCACGGGGCCGGGGCCTGCCGGCCGCGTCGGGGTCGAGCTGCCGGACGAACATCGTCCGCCTCGCCCGGTCGCGCCGGGACAGCAGCGACCGTGGCCCCGCGTCGGAGGAGACGGGCGCGGGGCGCAGTGCCCAGGCGAGCAGGAGCACGCCCAGCCCGACCACGGCGGCCGCCGCCGGCGCACCGCCTCCGTCGAGCATCCAGACGGCCAGCGTCTGGAGGGCGAGCAGCAGGTTCACCTCGTGAACCTGGCCACCACCGTGACCATGGCGACGACGGCCAGGGCCACCAGCGCCAGCACGAGCGCGAGCTTCAGCAACCCGAACAGGGCGGGCAGCACGAAACCGAACACCACGTAGAGCGCGAGCAGGACGCCCAGAACCGCCATCACGATACGACCCATGCGCTCCACCGTACGTCGGCCGAGCAGGCCGTGAGCGGCTTGATCATAACGATCGGGGCGCGCCTGGACCGGCGGCGGGATCGAGGACCGGTCCCGGCGGGCCTACCGTGGTGGCCATGAGCGCGCGGATTCTGGTGGTCGACGACGATCCGATGGTGGCCGAGGTCGTGGCCCGCTATCTGGAACGTGACGGTCACACGGTCGAGTGCGTCGGCGACGGTGCCGAGGCGCTCAGGCGCGCGCTGGCGGACCCTCCCGACCTGATGGTGCTCGACCTGATGCTCCCCGGGCTGGACGGCCTGCAGGTGTGCAGGAAGCTCAGGGAGCGCCGGCCGGTGCCGGTGATCATGCTGACCGCGCTGGGCGAGGAGATGGACCGGGTCGTCGGCCTGGAGACCGGCGCCGACGACTACGTGACCAAGCCCTTCAGTCCCCGGGAGCTGGCCCTGCGCGTGCAGTCCGTCCTGCGCCGGGCCCGCGGCGCCTCGCTGCCGGCCGGTACCGGGGTGCTCAGGGACGGTGACCTGACCGTCGACGTGGGCGCCCACGAGGTGAGGTTCCGCGGCGAGGAGATCATGCTGACCGCCCGCGAGTTCGACCTGCTGGCCTACCTGATGCGCAACCCCCGGCAGGCCTTCAGCCGTTCCGCCCTGCTCGACCAGGTCTGGGGCTGGTCCTTCGGTGACTCCTCCACGGTGACCGTCCACGTCCGCAGGCTCCGCGAGAAGATCGAACCCGACCCGACCGTGCCGCGGCGGATCGTCACCGTCTGGGGCGTCGGCTACCGCTACGAGCCGCTGGCGGAGTCATGATCAACGAGATGGCGCTGATCGTCGCGGTCACCGCCGGGCTCGGCCTGCTGGTCGCGCTGGCGGGACTGGGCGCGATGTGGCTGCTGCGCGAACGGTCGATCGGCGCCATGCTCACGGTGGTCGCGGTGGTGACCGTCGTGGCGACGCTGGGCGGCGTGGTCGCCATCACCCTGAAAATGATCATCGAGGGTACGCCGAGGGACATCGTGCTCAGCGTGGTCGCGGTGGGCGGCCTGGTCGGGCTGGGCGTCGCGACGGTGCTGGCCCGGCGGGTGGTGGCGGCCAGCCGCAGGCTCGTCGACGCGGTGCACGCGGTACCGGCCTCGGGGGAGTTCACGCCGCCCACCGGCCTGCCCGCCGAGCTCGGCACCATCGCCGTGAGCCTGGACCGCGCCTACCGGCGGCTGCGCCTGGCAGGCGAGCGGGAGCGGGCCCTGGAGAGCGCCCGCCGCGAGCTGGTCGCCTGGGTGAGCCACGACCTGCGCACTCCCCTGGCGGGCATGCGGGCCATGGCCGAGGCCCTGGAGGACGGGGTGGTCTCCGACCCCGGGACGACCGGCCGCTACCACCGGCAGATCCGCCTGGAGGTGGACCGGCTGTCGGGCATGGTGGACGACCTGTTCGAGCTGTCCCGGATCCACGCCGGGGCGCTGCGCCTGTCACGCGGCAGGATCGGCCTCGGCGACCTGGTCGCCGACGCCCTGGCCGGGGTGGAGGAGCTGGCCAGGGCCAAGGGGGTACGGCTGACCGGCGAGGTCGACCCGGTGATCCCGGTCCAGGCCGACGCGGCCGAGCTCTCCCGGGCGCTGCGCAACCTGGTGGTCAACGCGATCAGGCACACGCCCGGGGACGGCACCGTCGTGGTCCGCGCCTCGGCCGGGGACGGGGTCGCCCGGCTGTCCGTCACCGACTGCTGCGGCGGCATACCCGCGGACGACCTGCCCCGCGTCTTCGACGTGGCCTTCCGCGGCGAGGCGGCCCGTACCCCCACCGTCGACGGCACCGGGGCGGGGCTCGGCCTGGCGATCGCGCGCGGCATCGTCGAGGCCCACGAGGGAGAGATCGGTGTCGTCAACTCCGGCCCGGGCTGCCGTTTCGAGATCAGGCTGCCCCTGTCGGCGTGAACGTTGCGGTCGTCCTCACGTCCCGCCGGAACCGAAGCCGGTGTCGCTCGCGTCGCCGGACCCGGGACCGTCCACCCCACCGGATCCGCCTCCGGCCTCGGAGCCCGGCCCGCTCCCGCGACCGGACCCGGCCTCGCCGCTCCCGAAGCCGGACCCGGGCCCGGACACGGCGGACCCGGACACGGACCCGTTCCCGGAGCCCGACCCCGACCCGTTCGTGGACCCCGGCCCCGATCCGAGGCCGAGGGCACCCCGGTCGCCGGTGGCCCCGGATCCGGTCCCGTTGGCGGCCGGTGCGGACGTGACCTCGCCGTCGGGCCGTACGGAGACCATGAGGGTCATCTGCGCGCACTCGCCGTCGGTGTCCGGCTCGACGTGCTGGCAGGAGGTCAGCCTTCTGGTGGTGCCGAGGGACTCCACCATCGCCCGGAACGTCGGGCACGGCCACCGCCACATGCAGCTGCGGCAGCGCAGGATCGGATGGGCCGCGTCGCTGGTGATGCCGCCCGCGTCCCGTGGCTGGTGCAGGTCGAGCAGCCGGACGCCCAGCGTGGCGAAGTCCAGGAGCTCCTCGCGGGCCCCTTCGAGGAAGTCGAGGTCCTCGACGGACAGACGGGTCCTGATCGGCACGTGTCCCTCGTGGTTCACCAGGCTGCGCAGCGAACTCGCCGCATCGCGCCACGAGGTGGCCTTGCCGGTACGTGTGATCATGGACTCCAGGTGCTCCTGGAGCCGCTGCCGCTGGAGGTCCTCGGGTAGGTCGGTGTTCATGGGTGGTTCGAGCCCGTTTCTCGTGACTCAACGGCCACCGCTGCGGTAGCGCAGCGGCGATCGGGAGGTGGCGGGTCCCCTCCCTGTTTCCGGCCAAGCCGGTGTCGCGCAGTGTCAAGCTTCGCGCACTCAGGGTTTCCGTGCGGCGGAAACGGGGGACAAAGGGCGGACGACTCGGGTTGTTCAAGAGAACGTGACCCGTGGCTCTCGCGCCGCTAGTGTGCCCGCTGTGGAGCTAAAAGTCTCAAGTCGATCTCATGCCGGGCACACCGTCGTGACCATCATTGGCGAAATCGACCTATATACCGCGCCTCGCCTGCAGGCCGAGTTCACCCGGCTGCTTGGCCAGAACCAGACCATGCTCGTGGTCCTCGACATGTCCGCCGTGGAGTTCTGCGACTCCACCGGCATGAACGTGCTCCTCTCGGCGCTCAAGCGGCTGCGTGAGCGCGGCGGCACGCTGGAGGTGGCGGCGCCCCGCCCTGCCGTGCGTAAGATCCTTCAGGTCACCGGACTGGACTCGGTCTTCGTCGTGCACGAGACCATGCCGGAGAAGCTGCTGAGTTCCGAATCCCAGGGATGACGCCCCGCCCGCGGCCGAGGCCCGGGATCTGCACGCTGGAGGTGCTCGATGACCGGCACGGCGGCGATCATCCCCGCCAAGGACGAGGCCGACCGGATCGGGGCCACGGTGGCCGCGGCCCTGGCGCTGCCCGGCGTCGACCTCGTCGTGGTCGTGGACGACGGCTCGGCCGACCGGACGGGGAGGATCGCCAAGGCGGCCGGGGCCCGGGTCGTGCGGCACAGCCGCAACCGGGGCAAGGCCGCCGCCATGGAGAGCGGTGCCGAGGCCGTCCGCCTGCTCGACGGCCCGCAGCCCCGGCACCTGCTCTTCCTCGACGCCGACCTGGGGGAGACCGCCCGTACGGCCGCGCCGTTGATCGAGCCCGTCGCCTCGGGAGAGGCCGACATGACGATCGCCGTGTTCGTCACGCGCGTGAAGCTCGGCGGGCACGGGTTCGTGGTGAAACTGGCCCGGCAGGGGGTCGAGCGCGCCACCGGCTGGACGCCGGCCCAGCCGCTCAACGGCCAGCGCTGCCTGACCAGGGCGGCCTTCGAGGCGGCCCGGCCGCTGGCCCGCGGTTTCGGCGTGGAGACGGGGCTCACGATCGACCTGCTGCGCAAGGGCTTCCGGGTGCGTGAGGTCCAGGTGGAGATGGCCCACCGGGCCACCGGCACCGACTGGAGGGCCCAGCTCCACCGGGCCAGGCAGTTCCGCGACGTCGCCCGCGCCCTGCTGGCCCGCCGCTGACCCTGTCCCGGCCCTGCGCCGCCTCCCGGCATCCGCGGTCGATCACGCGGCCGTCACGGTGTCCCGTCGCCGCTCGGCGTGCCGTCGCGTGATCGGTGGCGCGGGCGGACCCCGCGGTCGCGGCCGGAGGCGGCACGCCCGGCACCGCTCGGGATGTGGTGGAATTTGCCGGTGACCCGGGACGCGTCGGTCGTCGACGAGAGGCGGAGTCCCGCCGGCGACGCGCCGCGCGGGCCGGACGTCGCCGCGTTCGGCCTCCTGGCGCTCTCGGTGGCGACCACGGTCTCGATCGGCCTGCTGGGCCCGTCCGCGATGGTCCCCGGGCTGCCCGGCCCCTCCTGGCAGCCCCCGTACGCGCTGGACGCCCGTCCCGGCCCCCACCTGGTCATCGCCATGGGCCTCGCCGCGATCGTGCTGGGCGGGCTCGGTCTCGCCGGCGCGCTCCGGTCCCGGTGGAGTCCTCCCGCGCGCCTGCTGCTCGTGGCCGGTTGCGCCGCGGCGGGCCTGATCGCCTTCCTGCCGCCCTCCGGGTCGGCCGACCACCTCAACTACGCCGCCTACGGCCGCCTGGCCGTGCTCGGCCACGACCCCTACGCGATCGCCCCCTCGGCCGTGCCCGGTGACCCGGTCACCGGCGCGGTCGAGGAGTGGACCGGGGTGACCAGCGTCTACGGCCCGGTGGCCACCGCTGTGCAGGCGCTGGCGAGCCTGGTGGGCGGCGACTCGGTCAGGCTGACGGTCTTCGCCATGGCCGTGGTCAACGCCGCGGCGTTCATCGGCACGGCGCTGCTGCTGCACCGGTTCGCCGCCGGGGACGAGCGCCTGCGGAGACGGGCGGCGCTGCTCTGGGCGGCCAACCCGTTGCTGCTCTACCACCTGGCCGCCGGGATGCACGTCGACACCCTCGCCATCGCCTGCATGGTCGCCGCGCTCGTGGTGCGCGGGGCCGCCTCCGGGGTGCTGCTGGGGGTGGGCATCGGGATCAAGCTCAACGCCGGGCTGGTGGCGCTCGGCCCGGCGTGGGAGCTGCGCCGCTCTCCCGGCCGGCTCGCCGTGGTGGCCGGGACCGCGACGGTGACCGTGCTTGCCGTCTACGCCGTCGCCGGGCCGCACGTGCTGGACCAGGTGAGCGCCGCGAGCAGAAGGGTCTCCCTGGCCACCCCCTGGCAACTGGTCAAGACCGGCCTTCAGGAGGTGTTCGGGCCGGGCGCGTACTCGGCCTGGATCCAGGCCGGTTCCCTGGCCCTGATGGTCTTCCTGGCCTGGCTGCTGCTGCGGGTCATGCCCTCCGGCGACGCGCCCGCGGTCGCCGCCGCGGTGGTGGTCGCCTGGCTGTTCGCCGCCCCGTACGCGCTGCCCTGGTACGACGGGCTGGCCTTCGCGCTGCTGGCGATGGTCTCCTGGCCCGCGCTGGAGGGCTTCATGGTGGCCAGGGTCACGGTGCTCTCGCTGGGCTACCTCCCGGCCAGGGAGGCGCTGCGGCCCGAGGACCTGCTCTGGCTGAAGACCCTGGTCAGGGAGCGGGTGGTGCCGTGGACGCTGCTGGCCGTGACGGCCGCCCTGGCGTACTGGGCGGTGCGGAGCGCACGGCGCGCACCGAGGCGGCCAGTGTCAGCGGAACCGCGACCGTGAGCGCCATCGCCGGGATCGCGATGCCCGAGTCGTTCATCAGGAACCCGATCAGCGCGCACGTCAGCGCCCCGATCAGCCCGGCGCGCAGCGCGGGCGCCTGCGCGTAGGCCCGGCCCAGGGCCGAGGCCCCCCACCGCGACGGGCGGTCCAGCACCAGGAACAGGAACGCCAGCGCGACCAGGGTGAGCAGCGAGAGCGACCAGTTGCCGACCGTGACCCCGATCATCGCCGAGAACTTCCGGCCGACCACGGTCCACGCCTGCCCGTCCAGCACCTGCTGGACGAAGGCGCCCAGGTGGGTACGGCTCGCCGGGGGCCTGCTCCAGTCGGCCACCGCGATGGCACCGACCAGCAGGCCGCCCGCCAGACCGGCCAGGCCCAGCCGGACCGGTGAGAGCCGGCCACCGGCCAGCAGGATCAAAAAGACCGTGACCCCCACCAGGAACGCCGGGACCCCGCCGAAGTCGGCCCCCCAGGCCGGCCAGCCGTCGGCGAACACCGCGAGCCCCCCGTACGCCGCGCAGACCGAGAGCGCGAGGCCGCGCCGGCCCCGCGAGAGCAGCCACTGGCCGACCCCGGCCAGGGCCAGGATCGTCCCGGCCGAGTAGACGGCGAAGGCGATGTTGCCGAAGCCGTAGAAGCGCCCGCCGGTGACCGGCTCGTAGCCGGTGACCGCGTTCACCTGCAGCGCCGAGCCGGTCATCACGTCGGCCAGCAGCGTCACCGACGTGACGCCGGCGACCACGGTGAGCGGGCCCAGCGGATGTGCCCGCCAGGGCCGGGCGAACGCCACCGCGGTGATCGCGCAGGCGAGTCCGAGGATCGTCGCGATCACCGAGACCATCGGGACGGGCAGGGTCCACCACGGGACGAGCTGCGCCAGGAAGGTGGAGACCGGGACGGCCCCGCTGACCACGGCGACGACCTGGACGGCCCTCAGGGCCCGCGCCCCGCCCCGGCCGCGCCGGATCGCCAGGGCGGCCAGCAGGTAGAACAGGATCTGCACCGTCACGAGCACCGCGAAGAAGGGCCCCCGCACCGTGACGAGCACCTGGCTCGCCAGGTCGTCGTCGGCCAGCTTCCCGGCCGTGGCCGTGACCGGTTCCCCGCTCGGCCCGATGCCCTGCCAGGTCCGGCCCACGACCCCGTCCGGGGTCGGCAGGCCCAGCAGCCCGATCGCGGTGGCGGTCAGGTCGGTGTTGGTGACCAGGCCGTCCTGCCGGGTGGAGGCCGCGCCGAGGTACCCGCGGGGGTAGGGCGTGCCAGCGGGGGACGGGCCGTGGGCGATCGCCACGTGCAGGTGCGGCGCGGGTGAGGTGTCGGCCAGGCCGGCGACCAGGACCGTGGTGCCCGCGGGTCCGGCGCCCGCCGCGCCCGGCCGTGGCAGGCGGTCGAGGACCTGGCCCACCACGCGGTCGGCCCCGGCAACCGCCTCCCGCCTGACCCGGTCCGTCATCGCGCCGGGGATCGCGTCCCGCGTGGCGTCCGGGGAGGTGCCCGGTGCGGGCCCGCCGCCGGTCCAGGCCCGGGTGAGGTCACCGGCCTCCACCACGACCAGCCCGTACGGGGACAGGTCGCCGAGTCCCGCCACGTCGGCCGCGTACCGCGCGACCCTTCCCGACGCGTCGGCGGCGCCCAGGGCGGCTCCCGGCCCGGCCGCGGCCACCTTCAGCCCGGCCTCCGTCACGGTCCGCCCGAGCCGCCCGGGGACGGCGCGGAAGGCGGTGGTGGCGTTGAAGGCGGACAGGGCGGCCCAGCCCGGCACGCTCGCCCCGCCGCCGGGTGTGGCCTGCGGGACGGGCGGGGCGGCGCAGCCCGCGCCGGGCGCCCCGGCCCGCTGGCCCGCCGAGACGGTCAGCCAGCCCGCCGCCGGGCAGGTGATCGCCCGCTCCGGCGGGGGGACCGCCCGGGTGGACATGGACGCGGACCCGCCCTCGCCGGCGAGCCGCCACAGGTTCGGGGTCCTGGCCGGATCGAGGTCGCTCCAGAGCAGGCCCGGCACCCCGACGATCACGACCCGGCCGGCGGGGGCCCGGGACGCCGAGGCGGCCTCCGCGGCACCGGCACCGGCGAGCACCGGGACGGCCAGGAGCGCGCAGACCAGGACGAACAGCGGCGCGAGCGGCGCGGGGACGATCCCCGCGGGCCCGCGGCCGTGCTGCGTCGAAACCATCGGGTTCCCCCTGTCCGTACCCGCCGGGCGGCCGTTTTCCCGGCCCCACGGTAACCTGCCTGGTCGTGAGGACTGGCGAGACGACCGCGACCCGACGGAGCCCGTGGGCGCGGTGGTCGTCGTACCTGCTCGCGCTGCTGCTCGTCGCCGTGGCGGTGGCCCCGCTGGTGCTCCACTGGCTGGGCAACGTGGACGACCAGCGCCTGGTCGACCTGGATGTGTACCGTACCGGCGGAGAGGCCGTGCTGCAGGGGCGGCCCGTCTACGACTTCGTGACGCCCGCGCCGCAACTGCTGCCGTTCACCTACCCGCCGGTGGCCGCGCTGCTGGCCACGCCGCTGGCGGCGATCTCGTGGCCGACGGCGCAGTGGGCGTGGACGGCGCTGATCTTCCTGACCCTCGCGGTCACCGTCGCGCTCTCCTTCCGCGCGGTGCTCGACGGCGGCGCCGGGTCCGCGGGGAGCGCCGGGAGCGCTGGGAGCGCCGGGTCCGCGGGGAACGCCGGGTCCGCCGCGTCCTCCGGGAGTGCCGATGCCGTCGGGAGGGACGATCCGGCGCGGGCGGCCGTGCCCGGTGCCCCGGGCGGGTGGCGCGCCGTGGGCCGGTTCCGGTGGCCGCTGCTGTTCGCCGCGCTGATGATCGGCTGCACCTATCTGATGCCGATCAGGGACCAGGTGCGCTTCGGCCAGGTGGACATCCTGCTCGTCGCGCTCTGCCTGGCCGACTGCACGGTCCGGCGGCCGGTGTGGCCGCGCGGCATGCTGATCGGCCTGGCCGTCGCGGTCAAGCTCACCCCGGGCGTCTTCCTCGTCTACCTTCTCGTCACCGCCCTGGGGCCGGGCGGAAGGCGTGAGCAGCGAGAGACCTTCCTGACGGCCGCGCTCACCGCCGCGCTGCTGACCCTGCTGCCGTTCCTGGTGATCCCGTCGGACGCCGCCGACTTCTGGTTCCGCGCGCTGCTCGACCCCGAGCGGCTCGGCGCCAACGCCGCGACCACCAACCAGTCGATGCGCGGCATGCTCATCCGGCTCTACCTGCCCGACACCCTGACGACCCTCCTGTGGATCGCGCTGGTGGCCGTGGTCGCCTGGTACGGCTTCCGGTACGCCCGCAGGGCCCTGCTCGACGGCCACCCGGTGACCGGGGCCGCCCTGGTGGGCCTGATGGCCGTGCTGCTCTCGCCGGTCGCCTGGATCCACCACCTGGCCTGGGTGGTCGTGGTGATCGGCGCCCTGGCCGGCGACGGGCGCGACCCCGTCAGGACCAGGGTGGCCGCGGGGGTCTGGCTCTACTACGTGCTGCCGATCCCCTGGTGGGGGGTGACGATCAAGGCGGCCGAGATCCCGGTGCTCAGCCCGGTGCTGGGGAAGATCGTCCAGAACGGGTTCGGGCTGGGCGCGCTGGCCCTGGTCTGGCTGCTCGGGGTGTGGCTGCCCCGGCGACGAGAGGCGTTCCGGGCCGTCACGCCGGGCGGCCATGAGAACGGGCCCGCCCGGAAAGCGGGTCCGTCCCCGGGGAAGACCACCCTCTGAGACGGGGCGGCCACATGGCGGGACGGCCCACGCGGCCGAGGGAATGATCCGAGTATGTAATCCTGCGCGCATCTTCCGGTGGGTCCCGGCTAACCTGGGGACATGCCGAAACTCGCTTACCTGGGACCGGAGGGGACCTTCACCGAGGAGGCCCTGCGCATCCTGGCGCCCGGGGCCGAGCGCCTGCCCAGCACGAACGTCCCCGCGGCCCTGGAGGCCGTCCGGCGCGGCCAGGCCGACGGAGCCGTCGTTCCGCTGGAGAACTCGCTCGAGGGCGCCATCACCACGACCCTGGACGAGCTCGCCCGGGGCGAGTCGTTGCTGATCAACGCCGAGCTGCTGCTGCCCGTCGAGTTCTCGCTCCTGGCGCGCCCCGGCACCGAGATCGCCCACATCAAGAGGGTCTTCACCCACCCGGCGGCCATCACCCAGTGCCGCAACTTCATCGCCCGCGAGCTGCCCGACGCGGTGGTGGTCGCCGCGTCGTCGACCGCGGCCGCGGCGCAGGAGGTCGCGCTCCCCGGCTCGCCGTACGACGCGGCCATCGCCGCGCGGATCGCCGGTGAGCACTACGGCCTGGTCGAGCTGGCCGGTGGGATCGGCGACCGTCCCGACACCGTGACCCGGTTCGTCCAGGTCTCCCGTCCCGGGCCGCTGCCCGAGCCGACCGGTGCGGACCGGACGTCCCTGGTCGCCTTTCTGGCCGACGACCACCCGGGCGCGCTGCTGGAGATGCTGACCGAGTTCTCCGTCCGCGGCGTCAACCTCTCCCGCATCGAGTCGCGGCCGACCGGCGACGGCATCGGACGCTATTTCTTCCACTTCGACTTCGAGGGGCACGTCGCCGACGCCCGCGTCGGCGAGGCCGTCTCCGGCCTGCACCGGATCTGCTCCCGGGTGCGCTTCCTGGGCAGCTACCCGCGTGCCGACGCCCTGTCCCCGCAGATCAAGCGCGGCACCCGGGACGACGACTTCGCCGAGGCCGCGAGCTGGCTGGACAGGATCCGCACCGGCCGGGTCTGACCCGGGCCCGATCGCCTGTTCCGAGCCTGTCGCCGGGCCCGGGATCCCCGGTCCCGGGCCGGTCCGAGAGGCGGCCCAGGTACGCTCCCCGCCGTCCCGCGCCGTCTTCGGACGGGTCCGGGACGGCGCACGGATCAATCCGGGCGCGGAGCGCGGCCGTCCATCGGTAGCCTTATGCGTGTGATTGACCTGCGTACCCTTCGTGAGGATCCCGACCGGCTACGGGCGTCGCAGCGTGCCCGCGGTGAGGACGACTCTGTCGTCGAAACGCTGCTCGACCTCGACGAGCGCCGCCGTGGCGCGCTGAGCCGCTTCGAGACGCTCCGCGCCGAGCAGAAGACCGTCGGCAAGTCGGTCTCCCGTGCCTCCGGCGAGGAGAAGGCGGCCCTGCTGGAGCGGGCGAAGGATCTCTCCTCGCAGGTCAAGTCGGCCGAGGCCGAGGCCGAGAAGCTCGGCGTCGAGCTCGACGAGCTGCTCTACACGGTGCCCAACCTGGTCGAGGAGGGCGCTCCGGCGGGCGGCGAGGACGACTACGTCGTGCTGGAGCAGGTCGGTGAGAAGCCGTCCTTCGACTTCGAGCCCAGGGACCACCTGGCGCTGGGCGAGCTGCTCGGCGCGATCGACATGGAACGCGGCGCCAAGGTCTCGGGATCGCGGTTCTTCTTCCTGAGGGGCGTCGGCGCCCGGCTCCAGCTCGGGCTGCTCAACATGGCCATGCAGCAGGCGATCGAGGCGGGCTTCGTCCCGATGATCACGCCGGTGCTGGTCAAGCCGGAGTCGATGAAGGGCACCGGTTTCCTCGGGGCGCACGCCTCGGAGGTCTACCACCTGCCCGGCGACGACCTGTTCCTGGTCGGCACGAGCGAGGTGCCGATGGCGGCCTACCACGCCGACGAGATCCTCGACGACTCCGCGCTGCCGTACCGCTACGCGGGATGGTCCTCGTGTTTCCGCCGCGAGGCCGGGTCGTACGGCAAGGACACCCGGGGCATCATCCGGGTCCACCAGTTCGACAAGGTGGAGATGTTCTCCTACGTCCGTCCCGAGGACGCCTACGACGAGCACCGGCGCCTGCTCGACTGGGAGAAGGAGATGCTGGCCAAGGTCGAGCTGCCCTACCGCGTGATCGACACCGCGGCCGGAGACCTCGGCACGTCGGCCGCGCGGAAGTTCGACTGCGAGGCGTGGGTGCCCAGCCAGAACCGCTACCTCGAACTCACCTCGACCTCCAACTGCACCGACTTCCAGGCCCGCAGGCTCGGCGTCCGGTTCCGTGAGGCGGGGGGCAAGCCCCGGCACGTGGCCACCCTGAACGGCACGCTGGCCACCACCCGGTGGATCGTCGCCATCCTGGAGAACCACCAGCGGGCGGACGGCTCGGTCGTGCTCCCCGAGGCGCTGCGTCCCTACGTCGGCCTCGACGTGCTCGAACCCGTCAGGTAGCCGGTTCCGAGGCACCCCCGTTCACCACGTCACCACGTCACCACTTCACCGCGAGGACCCCGCCCACGGCGGGGTCCTCGCGCGTTCCCCCACCGCCCCCACCGCCCCCACCGCCCCCACCGCCCCCACCGGCCGCCTCGCCGCCGCCCGGCCCACCGGGACGGACGCCGCCATGCCGAGACCGGCGACGACCCGGCCGGGGAAGCCCGCCGGGGCCCGGGTCACTCCGTGAGGTAGCGCTGCAGGGTGGGGCCGAGCCAGTCGACGATCTCCTCGCGGGACATCCCGGCCACCGGTGGCAGGCGGAGGATGTAGCGGCACAGGGCCATGCCGAGGACCTGCGTGGCGGCCAGCCCGGCCCGTACGGGGGCCTGGGCCGGGTCGGCGATGAGGCGGGCGGTCAGGGAGCCGAGCTGGGTGGCGAAGATGCCGCGCATGCGCTCGGCGACGGCCTCGTCGGTGACACCGGTGCGGAGCAGGATCATCATGCCCTCGTCCTCCTCCCAGCGGTCGAGGAAGTGGGTGATCAGCGCCCTGCCCACGGTGTGGCGGGGGACGGCCGTCAGGTCCGGGAACCTGAGGTCGACGTCGGCGGCGGCGGCGAAGAGCCCGTCCTTGCTGCCGTAGTAGCGCATGACCATGGACGGGTCGATGCCCGCGTCCGCGGCGATGGCCCGGATGGTCGCGCGCTGGTAGCCGTCCGAGGCGAAGCGCTCGCGTGCCGCGGTCAGGATCGCCGCCTTGGTGTCGTCCGAGGTTCTCCGCACGTCACCGACTGTAGGCCAACACGTGTTGACATGGCCAGCCCGAAGGCGCACAGTTATGCCAACACCTGTTGACCAACAAGCGTTGGCATACGAGAGGGAGAACGACATGCTTCCCGTCACCACGGACGTTCTCGTCATCGGCGCGGGCCCGACCGGCCTGGTCGTCGCCGCAGCCCTCGCCGCGCACGGGATCGGCGTCACCGTCGTCGACGACCAGGCGGCCGGTGACAACACCTCCCGCGCCGCCGTCGTCCACGCCAGGACCCTGGAGGTCCTGGAGGGCATCGGCGTCTCCGGGCGGCTGACCCCCCTGGGCATCCACGCGCCGCGCTTCACCATCAGGGACCGCGACAGGACGCTCGTGCCGGTCGAGTTCGACAGGCTCCCCACTCGCTACCCGTACACGCTGATGATCTCCCAGGCCGTCACCGAGCGGATCCTGCTGGAACGCCTCGTCGAGCTGGGCGGCCACGTCGCCAGGCCGTACCGGCTGGAGAGCCTCGTCCAGGACACCGACGGGGTGACCGCGAGGCTGTCCGGCGGCGCGGTCGTCACCGCGAAGTACCTGGTCGGCGCGGACGGCATGCGCAGCACGGTCCGCGAGCAGGCGGGGATCGCCTTCGAGGGCAAGGAGTACCGGGAGTCGTTCAGCCTGGCGGACGTGCGGCTCACCGGCGGCGTCCCCGACGACGAGGTGGTGCTGTTCTTCTCACCCGCCGGGCTGGTCGTGGTCGCGCCGCTGCCCGACGGCAGCCACCGGATCGTCTCCACGGTCGACGAGGCGCCCGAGCACCCCGACGTGGCCTTCGTCCAGGGCCTGCTGGACGGCCGGGGCCCGAAGAGGGAGCGGGCCGTGGTGAACGAGGTCGTCTGGGGGTCGCGCTTCCGGGTCCACCACCGCGTGGCCCGCACCTTCCGCGCCGGACGGGTCCTGCTCGCCGGTGACGCCGCGCACGTGCACAGCCCGGCCGGAGGGCAGGGGATGAACACCGGCATCCAGGACGCCGTCGTGCTCGGGGAGGCGCTCCTGGTCGCGCTCAAGGGCGATCAGGGGGCACTGGACCGCTACGCGGACGCCCGCCGCCCCGTGGCCCTGCAGGTGGCCACCTTCGCCGGGCTGCTCTCCCGGCTGGCCAACGTCGACAGGCGCCTGCGGCCGTTCAGGAACGTCGTCCTGGGGACGCTGGCGCGCGTCCCCGCCTTCCGCCGCCGGCTCGCCTGGCGGCTCTCCGGCCTTGTCTACCGGTGAGGGAGCCCGCCCGAGGGGGGTGGGCGGTTCCCGGGGCGGGATCCTTCAGGGGCGGCCGTTTGCGGTGAGGATCGCGTCCACCGCGTGAAGGACCCCGCGCGAAGTCCCGCGCGGGGTCCTTCGCCGGTGTGATTCGACCCCGATGAAGGGCCCGCCGGCCGGTGAGAACCTCACCCGCCGGTAAGGTTCCCGGTCCTTGTCCGCGGATGGGAATCACCCTTCGGTAAGGGCCGCCGGGTGCCCGAACCGGTCACGCGGACATCCAAGGACCGAACGGACGTGACAGGCGACCGGTGACGGCCCCAACAAAGGCGACGTCTGGCACGTTCCATATCGCCCCGGACGTGAAGCACGGACATGAAGAAGGCGGGGTTCGCGTGAAGCGAACCCCGCCTTCCGGTTCAACCAAGAGGTCTATGCGTCAGACGGCGCGGACCTGCGAGGCCTGCGGGCCCTTCTGGCCCTGGGTGATCTCGAACTCGACCCGCTGGCCGTCTTCGAGGCTACGGTAGCCGTTGCCCTGGATCTCGGAGAAGTGCACGAACACGTCCGGTGCACCGCCGTCCGGTGCGATGAAGCCGAAGCCCTTTTCAGCGTTGAACCACTTGACGGTTCCCTGAGCCATTAAAGCTCTCCCTCAGGATTTGAAACTTCGGGATTCACACCTCATGAACCCCATGTGTCGTACAGCGGGCCCCGGGTGGTTCAGTAAAACTGGTTTTCACAACGGGATTCAGCTAATACAACGCCATCACATCTAACACTATCCGGCCCGGCCGTGTTCCCGCCACGAGGAAGATTCCTTCGACGGGATCCCGGGGGCCGACAGACCGCCCATCACAGTGCAGACTGGGACGTGTTATGCAAAGCCCCAGGCTGGTCGCCACCGACCTCGACGGCACCGTGCTGCGCTCGGACGGCACCGTCTCCTCCCGTACGGTCGCCGCTTTTTCGCTTGTGGAGAACGCCGGGGCCACCCTGGTCTTCGTGACCGGCAGGCCGCCCCGCTGGATGCACCCGGTCGCCGGGGCCGTACGCCACCGCGGCCTGGCCATCTGCGCCAACGGCGCCCTGGTCTACGACCTGCACACCGAGCGCATCGTCGACTCCCACCTCATCCACCCCGACGTGCTCGAGGAGGTCGTCCGGCGCCTGCGGGAGAAGGTGCCCGACCTCTCCTTCTCCGTGGAGTACGAGAGCGGGTTCGCCCACGAGTCGGACTTCCTCCTCGGAGGATGGGACAGCGGGGAGGTCGCCGGGCTCCAGGTCGGCACGAACACCCTCACCTCGCGGCCCTGCGCCAAACTGCTGGCCCTGCACCCCACGATGGATCCGGACATCCTCCACGCGGCCGTCCACGGCCTGGTCGGCGATCTCGTCACCGCCACCCACTCCAGCGGGCGGGCGCTGGTCGAGATGAGCGCGCACGGCGTGACGAAGGCCACGGCGCTGGCCCACCTCGCGATGACCCGCGACATCGGGTCGCACGAGGTGATCGCCTTCGGCGACATGCCCAACGACCTTCCGATGCTCCGCTGGGCCGGTACCGCGTACGCCGTCGCCAACGCCCACCCCGAGGTGCTGGCCTCGGTCGATCACGTGACCGGGACCAACAACGAGGACGGGGTCGCCGAGGTGCTGGAGAAGCTCTACGCCTCCTGAGGGGCCCGGTGCCCGTCACGGGTACCGGGCCGGAGCCGCTACGGGCAGGGAGCCGCTACAGGCAGGGCGCTACGGGCAGGGACCCGCTACAGGTAGGGGCCCGAGGTGGCCGAACCGCCCTCCTGCTGCTGCTGCTGCTGGAGGGACGACATGCCCCCGGGCAGTGCCCTGCGCATGTTCTCCAGCTGGGCACGGGCCGCCATCTGCTGGGCGAAGAGCGTGGTCTGGATGCCGTGGAACAGCCCCTCCAGCCAGCCGACCAGCTGCGCGTGCGCGACCCGGAGCTCCGCCTCGCTGGGCGGGGTGCCGTTGACGTCCTCGGTGAACGGCAGCGACAGCCGCTCCAGCTCGTCGACGAGCTCCGGCGCGAGCCCGTCCTCGAGTTCCTTGATGGAGCTCTCGTGGATCTCCTTGAGCCGCTTGCGGCTGGCCTCGTCCAGGGGAGCCGCCCGCACCTCCTCCAGGAGCTGACGGATCATGCTTCCGATGCGCATCACCTTCGCGGGCTGCTCGACCAGGTCCGCGATCGACCGGCTCTCGCCGTCCGCCTCGGACTGGGAGCCCTGGGGACCCACGACCACGATGTGCGGGGTGTTCTCCTCAGCGTTCATAGCCTCAACTTACTAGCAGGATTTTCCCGATGTGTTCTCCGGTCTCCAGGATCCGGTGCGCCTCGGCCGCGTCGCTCATCGGCACCCGGGCGTGCACGACCGGCCGGATCGCCCCCGCGTCGACCAGCGGCCAGACGTTCTGCACCACCCCGCGCACGATCGCCCCCTTCTCGTCGACCGGACGGGCACGCAGCGTGGTGGCGTGCACCGAGGCCCGCTTCGCCAGCAGGGCCCCCAGGTTCAGCTCGCCCTTCGCGCCGCCCTGCAGCCCGATCACGACCAGCCGCCCGCCCGTCTCCAGCGCCTTGACGTTGCCCGCGAGGTAGGCGCCGCCCATGATGTCGAGGATCACGTCGGCCCTTACCCTCTCGGAGAAGTCCTCCCGCCGGTAGTCGATCCCCTCGTCGGCCCCGAGCTCCAGGCAGCGGGCGATCTTCTCGGGAGATCCGGCGGTGACGACCACGCGGGAGCCGAACGCCTTGGCCAGCTGCACCGCCATGGTGCCGATCCCGCTGGCGCCCCCGTGGACCAGGAGGGTCTCCCCCTTGCGCAGGCGCGCGGTCATGAAGACGTTGGACCACACCGTGCACGCCACCTCGGGCAGCCCGGCCGCCTCGTCCAGCTCGACGCCCTCGGGCACCCGCATGACCTGCTGCCAGGGCACGGCCACCCGCTCGGCGTACCCGCCGCCGCTGAGCAGCGCGCACACCCGGTCACCCGGGGCGAACCCCTCGACGTCGCGCCCCACCGCGCCGACCACACCGGAACACTCCAGCCCCGGGTACGGCGACGCGCCGGGCGGCGGATCGTAGGCGCCCTGTCTCTGCAGCGTGTCGGCCCTGTTGACGGCCGAGGCGGTCACCTCGATCAGGACGTCACCGGGCCCGACGGCCGGGTCGGGGACCTGCCGCCAGGCCAGGACTTCCGGTCCGCCGGGTTTATCGATCACGATGGCGCGCATGTGAACAAAGGTATCCGCTGAGCTTCAACTTGGTGGTTGCTCGCGTTGACAAGAACACAGGGCGTTAACCTGCTATGTGTTTGCTGCCCTTTTATGCCCATCCCGAGGGGGAACACGGTGGCAAGACACGATCGTGAGGAATCTCTCGAGGAACAGCTCGCCTGGCTCGACGCCATCAAGGAGCAGGAGGAGGCGCCCGCCCTGGCGGTGACGTCCACCACGGTGGACGACGCCGTCATCTCGCCGTACCCCAAGGATCCTTGGAGCCTGGTCCCGACCGAGCCCGACACGACCTCCTCGCCGTTGTTCCGCGCGGCCGTCGACTCGGCCCACCCGGCCGCGGGTACGCCCGAGGTGGTGGCCGAACCGCCGGTCGAGGACGCCGACGCGGCCGAGTGGCTGGAGGCCTCCGAGACGGCGAGTTCCTTCACCGTGCCCGCGCCGGCCTCCGGCAGGCAGGACGACGGCTTCCTCGCCCCGCTCAAGCCGCTGCCGCGCCAGGAGCCCGACGAGCCCGGCGACTTCACCGAGCCGCACATCCGCACCCCGTTCGCGGCGCCCGCCCAGGAGCCGTCCCGCGGTCTCTTCGAACAGCCCCGGCGTCCGGCCGAGCAGGTCGAGCCCTTCACCCCCGCCGCGCCCCCGGGCGGATCCTTCGATCCCGAGCCCGCACGGCCCGCCGCCCCTGAGACCGAGCGGTTCGCCTTCGGCGGCAAGGACCCGGCGGACGCGGACACCGGAAGGTTCTCCTTCGGCCGTACCGAGGCGGAGCGTACGAGCTCCACCCCGGGGAGCGCGGACCGTCCCGCCGGTACCGGCCTTCCGGTCACCGGATCCGAGTCCGACCGGCCCGGCCGTCCCTCCGACGACGACCGGCCCGCCTCCGGCACGGCCGACGGTGGCCGTACCGTGACGGGGACGCCCAGGGAGGACCGTTTCGTCGCGGGTGCCCCGGCGGCCGAGCGCTTCCCCGCGACCGGTGCCGAGCACGACCGCGACCGGACGATCTTCGAATCCGCGTCGGGCACGGCGAAGGAGGCACCCGAGCGTTTCCCGGCCTCCCCGCCCGCCCCGTCCGCCGCCTCCCCGTCCATCCCCGACCGCGGCTCCGAGCGCGGGCCGGACCGCGGGACGGACCGTGGCTCCGATCGCGGCTCCGATCGTGGCTCCGATCGCGGCGAGTCGTTCCGGGCGCCGGAGTCCTTCGGCACGGACCGGGCCGAGGCCCCGGTCTCGCCGGAGCGTCCCCTCTCCGGTTCGTCGGGCGCGGAGCGTACCGGTGCCGCGCCCGCCTCGTCCCCCTCCACGTTCTCCGCCTTCGCACCCGGCCAGGACGCGCCGGCGGCGACGGAGCGGGAGAACGTCCCGCCCACGGAGCGGGAGAACCCGTTCCGCACCGAACGGGAGACCTCCTTCGCGCCGACGAGGGAGACCCCCTTCGCGACCGAGCGCGAGACCTCTTTCGCACCCGAGCGTGAGACACCCTTCGCACCCGAGCGTGAGAACCCCTTCGCGCCGGGAGGGGAGAACCCCTTCGCCCCTGGCACGGAGCCGGCCGAGCCGGCCCGCGAGCCCTACCAGCCGCGCCGTCGCCAGACGGCTCCGGCACCGGCCTTCGGCGCTCCCGCCAGGCAGCACACCCCCGGAACCGGCCCCCGGCAGTCGGCCGACAGCCTGGACCCGGAGTCCCTGCTCAGGGGACGCCGCAACGGCCCCTCCGGAGGCTGGCGGAAGCTGATCTTCAAGGCGTCCGCCGGGCTGATCAAGCCCGGTGAGTCCCCCGAGGTCCGCCGGCGCAGGGAACTGGTCGCGCGCGCCCGTACCCCGGTGGCCACCGGCCACCACCGCGTCGCCGTGCTCAGCCTCAAGGGCGGCGTCGGCAAGACCACCACCACGGTCGGCCTCGGCGCCACCCTCGCCCAGGTCCGCGGCGACCGGGTCATCGCGGTCGACGCCAACCCCGACCGGGGCACGCTGTCGGACAAGGTGGAACTGGAGACCTCCGCCACGGTCCGCGACCTGCTCAACGAGCGCCAGCAGATCAAGAGGTACGTCGACATAAGGGCCTTCACCTCGCAGGCCCCGTCACGCCTGGAGATCCTCGCCTCCGACCGTGACCCGTCGGTGTCGGAGGCGTTCAGCGCGTCCGACTACCAGTCGGTCTCCCAGGTCCTGGAGAACTTCTACTCGATCTGCATCACCGACTGCGGCACCGGCCTGCTCCACTCGGCCATGTCCGGTGTGCTGGGCCTGGCCGACCAGCTCGTCCTGGTCAGCTCCCCGTCCGTGGACGGTGCCCGCGCCGCATCGGCGACCCTCGACTGGCTGGAGGCCCACCACTACGAGGAGCTCGTACGCTCGGCCACCGTGGTGCTGTGCAGTGTCCGCCCGCGCTCGAAGTCGACCGTCGACCTCGACCGCCTGGAAGCCCACTTCGCGGCCCGCTGCCGGGCGGTCATCCGCGTTCCCTACGACCCGCACCTGGAGGAGGGGGCGGAGATCGACCTGGAGAGGCTCCAGGCCGCCACCCGCGACTCCTACCTCCGCCTGGCCGCCTCGGTCGGCGACGGTTTCGCCGGTCCCCAGCCCTGACCCGCACCCGGCGGCCGCCCCGTGCCCGAAAGGACGCGAGGCGCCCGCCGGGTCCCGGGCACCCCCGGGCCAATGAGAGACTAGGGTGCAATCTGACACGTTCTCCGGACGTGTCACCAGGAGAGCTCGCCTAGTGGACGATGGCGGCGGTCTTGAAAACCGCTAGGCCGGGTGACCGGTCTCGTGGGTTCGAATCCCACGCTCTCCGCTGAGCAGGCAGAACGCCCGCTGTTCGCATCGGCGATCTTCGCCAGAGGATCGCCAATGTGGACGGCTCCGCGCGGCCAGGATCACGACCATGCGTCTCGCGCGCTCGTCGACCCGCTGCCGGATCTCCAGCGGCCCCCTCGCTTCCGCCGAGGCCACGAAGGTCGGCTGTGTCAGATCCGCGATCGGCATGAGCTCACGAGGCGCGGGCACCACCTCGTCGAGGGGTGGCGTGCACGCGGGGAGCGGTGAAGGCGTCCAGCTCACCCAGGAGGCGAGGGATCCGCAGCGACTCCGGCCGCCAGGTCCGTCCCTCCGGCAGCGCGTCAAGATCATCGGGTGTCGGACGTGGAGGCAAGGAGGGGGCGATCGGGTCGCGATACGTCAGGCGTCGACCTTCACGGACATGACGGAAGGAGGCCGCGTCTCCGGGCCCGGACCCTGCCACCCGCCCTACCGGCGTGAGCACCACCACCGGCGTGTAAACCTTGGAAGGTCACCGTGGGGGCACCTTGTACCCGTCATCTGGACGTCTCGTCGCCGGTGATCGTTGGGGTGTAACCCCGGGAATTCGCAGGCACGCCATGTCGTCGCCGCTCATCACCACCACCTCCGATCCCTCCTGGCCGGACCCGCTGTTGTCGCTGTTGTTGTCGACGCAGACCTTCGAGACGTTCCTGCACGAGCTGGCCGTGCTGACCGTCGAGGCCCTGCCGCAGGGCAGTATGTGCGGTATCACCGTCGCCCGCGCCTCACATGCGGCGACCATCGCCGGCAGCGACGATCTCACCCTGGCCGTCGATGAGATCCAGTACCGCACCGGTCAGGGGCCGTGCCTGGACACCCTGACCGGCGGTGAGGTCTGCTACGTCGCCGACACCTCCGCCGAGTCTCGCTGGCCGGCCTTCTGCGCCGAGGCCTTCGCGCACGGGGTGCGCAGCTGCCTGTCGATCCCGATGCCGTTGGCGCTACCGGAGCCGACCACGGTCAGGGGCGTCTACAACCTCTACAACCTCGGTCCCGACGCCTTCGACGAGGCCGCCCAGGCCCGGATGCACGCCTTGGCCGCCAATGCCGCCGGCGCGGTCTCCCTGGCGATACGCATCGCAGGCCAGGCGCGATCGAACGAGGACCTGCACGCCACGCTGGCCTCGCGCAGCGTCATCGACCAGGCGATCGGCATCGTGATGGAGCAGGGTTGCCCGCCCGATGACGCCTTCGCCCTGCTCAGCCGCGCCTCGCAGAACCGCAACCTCAAGATCCGCGTCCTGGCGGCCGAGATCGTCGCCACCGTCGGCGGCCAGGCCCCCCGACCTTGACACCTTCGGCCTGCCCGGGTGACTCATCGCGCCCTGGCGTACCTGCCTCTGCGTTCGGGACGATCGTCCATGACCCCCCGGACCCCGATCCCCTGTCGGCAGGAGGGGCACGGGCGCAGGGCGCTGACCGCGGCGGACGGCGCAAGAGCCGGTCTTCGGTGCCGCCGGGGTCGCGGTAGGAGACGATGGCGGGACCTTGGGCAGCCGGGTGCCGGGGCTCCAGTGGTTGCCGTCGAAGCGGGTCCCTCACGGGTTCCGGTCGCTGTCGCCGCGATGCGGGCAGTACAGCCGTTCGTCGTAGATCCCTGCCCATCGGCCTCACGTCGGAGCCGGGTGCGTGCAGGGGGCACCTACGGCATCTCGCCGGTGCCGCCCCGCCGGGTCAGGTCGCCCTCTGCCCGCTTCAGGACGCCTACCGCCTCTCGGAGGCTTTCTGCGACCTCGAAGTAATCCCTCATGGTGGTCAGGTCGAAAAGGCGCCGGGGACTGCTGCCCGGGGCGAGGATCACGATCAGACGCCCCCCGCGCTCGCCGACCCGCCTGCGGATCTCCACCAGCAGTCCCACCCCTGCCGAGGCGATGAAGGTCAACTGCGTCAGATCCACGATCACCATGGGTTCATGGGGCGCGGACACCACCTTGTCGAGGATGGCGCGCACGCGGGGGGCGGTGGAGACGTCCAGCTCGCCCAGGAGGCGAAGAATCCGCAGCGACTCCAGCCGCCAGGTCCGTACCTCCAGCAGCGCGTCAAAATCATCGGTCGTCGCGCGCGGCGACAGGGAGGAGATGAACGGGTCGGAAGACATTAGGCGTTGACCTTCGCGGGCATGGCGGAAGGAGGCCGCGTCTCTGGACCGACCTCCACCATACCCACCCCATTGGCGTGAGCATCATCACCGGCGTGCAAAGCTGGGGAAGTCACCGCAGGCACTTCGTACACGTCGGTCAGACGTTTCGTCGCCGGTGACCGGTGGGGCGCAGCCCCGGAAAATCGCGGGCGAGCCATGTCTTCGCCGTTGACCTCCCCCTCCGGTCCTACCTGGTCGGACGGATTGCTGTCGCTGCTGGTGGCGACCGACACCTTCGAGGGATTCCTGCACGAGTTGACCGTGGCCACCGTGGCCGCGCTGCCCGAGGGCAGCATGTGCGGTCTCACCGTCGTGCGTAACGAGCGCGCCGTGACGATCGCCAGCAGCGACGATCTCACCTTGGCCGTCGATCAGATCCAGTACCGCACCGGCGAGGGCCCGTGCCTGGACACCCTGGCCACCGGGCAGGCCAACCACATCACCGACACCTCCACCGAGCCGCGCTGGCGCTCGTTCTGCACCGAGGCCTTCGCCCACGGCGTGCGCAGCTGCCTGTCGCTGCCGCTGATGGGCCCGGGCGGCCAGGTGGGCGGCTACAACCTCTACAACACCCACCCCGGCGCCTTCGACGACGACGTCCAAGCCCGGATGAGCGTGTTCGCCGGCACCGCCGCCGGCGCCGTCGCGCTGAGCCTGCGCATGGCCGATCAGTCCAGGCTGAACGCCGACCTGCGCGCCACCCTCGCCTCACGCAGCGTCATCGACCAGGCGATCGGCATCGTGATGGCCCAGCAGCGCTGCCCGCCCGAAGACGCCTTCTCCCTGCTCAGCCGCGCCTCCCAGAACCGCAACCTCAAGATCCGCGACCTGGCCGCCGAGATCGTCGCCACCGTCGGCGGCCGGCCCTCCGGCCCCGACACCTTCCAACCGCACGAGTGACGAGGAGATCGTGCCGGTTCACGCTCGAAGGCGACGCCGGCGGTGATTCCTCAGCCGGCCCTGCACCGGCCACCGCGTCGAGCCTCGGCCGTCCGCCGGAACTCACGCACCGCACTCGGGTCCCGTCGGAAACGAAACGGCCATAGGAATTGCGCGGTGCCCTCGCCGCCCCTGGAGAGGGCACCGCACTATCCCGCGGGCGGCCCTCCTGGCGGCGACCCGGCCGGCTGCGCGCCTCCGCCTGCGGGAGTGGAAGGCGTGACGGTACGAGAGGCCGGTCGCCGTACCGCCACGCTGCTCATGGAGCCGCCTTCGGCTCGGTGTGGTGCTCGCCGAGCAGTTCGGCGAGTCGGCGTGCGACCCGTGCCGGGTCGTCGGCCGGGGCGTGGCCGGCGGGTTCCTCGGTGAAGGAGGGTCCCCAGGAGAATACGGTTCCGGCGCGGTCGGCCCATACGGTCAGTTTGTCGCTGACCACGAGGCGCGGCTGCCCGCCGTCGTAGGTGATCGCGGGACAGGTCCGGTAGGCGTGCAGCTCGGTGCGGAGCCGCTGCAGGACGGTCACGGCGGCGGGCCGCCAGGTGGCCGCGCTCAGCCGGTCGGCCGCCGGTGTGCCGTTGGGCGGGATCACAGCCGGGCTCCTTCCCGCGAGGAGTGACGTGGCCCCGGGACTCGTACCGGTCGGCCCGGGGGCAGGCCGACTGAGGGGGTGAGTCCCGGGGCCACCGGAAGTGGCGGACCCGGGTGATCGGCCACAACGGGCGTGGGCGGCTGATCGCCTTGAGGTCGGGTCCGCCACAGGTCGAGGTCCACCTGCTGCATCCGGTCCCGCAGTTCACCGGCGCCGGTGGCGTGGACGATGCGGCAGCGGGCCGGGTCGGTGAGCTCCCACGCCTCGAAGCGCTGGTTGTGCAGGCTCCAGAAGACCAGCCAGGTCGGCGCGTGCTTCTGTACCTGCCGGGCGGCTCGCGCCGCCAGGGCGTCATCGCGGGACAACATGGTCAGCTGTGAGGACGTCGGCCAGCAGCGGAAGTTCGCTGCCCAGCACGTCGGTGAGCGGGCGGGAGCGCAGGATCCGGTGGTCGTGGACGAGCCGGTCGACCGCGGCGGCCATCGTCGCCTCCGCGACGGATACCGGCCTGCCCCGGCGGGAGGGCTTCGGGGAGGTCCACCGGATCTCCTGGCCGTCGGTGAAGGCCACCAGTCCGTAGTAGATCGATACCGCGGCCCGGCCGGAGGCCAGCTCGTGGACGTCGGCCGAGATGTCGTGACGGGCCAGCTCGATGGCCAGCTCTTCGGCGCGGCGTCTGGCGGCGAACCGCTGTGCCGCGGCCTGGGCGATGGTCGAGGGCGCGGCGGCGTCCGCGTGGGAAGCATGACCGCCGCCGCGCCTGCTCATGGGGGTGCCGTCTAGGGACAGGGTCGCGTTCATGCCGCGGTTCCCTGCCGGGAGGGCTCGTACCGTCGGGGCGGGACGGCGTCCGGGAGGTGGCTCCGGCCGAGGGCGACGGCGTGCCCAGGCCGGAGGGGCTGGTGCCGATGCTCGGGCGGGAGCGGCAACAGGGTGAGCGGTGGCCGGTCGAGTGGCTCCCCGGGGCGCGGGGGCGGAGTGCCGGCGCCGGTCGGGGGGAGCGCGAGGGCCGCGGCGCGGGCCCGTCGCCGGGAGAGGGGGTCGCGGGCGAGGGCCAGGCGGAGCGCACGGTCGGCGCGTGTCTCGACCGGCCGGTGCGGGCGTACGCCGCCGGGAGCGGCCGGGCGGCGGAGGTCGGTGCGGCCGGCGGGCCGGGTGCGCGACGGTGCCGCCTCGGGCTCGGCCCGGCGGGGAGCGGGAACGAGCGTCGGCCGCGCGGTGACCTCGCGGACGGGCCCGAACGTCGGCAGGGCCCGGCCGAGGCCGAGGCCGAGTCGGCGGCGCGCGTCGAGGCGCTCGTCCATCAGCTCGGCGGACGGCTGGACGTACTCGTGATCGGCGGCCTGGCCGGGGCAGCCGTGCGCGTAGGGGGCGTGCCCGCAGGCGGCACAACCCATCGGCATGGGCGGCGCGTCGGCGAAGCAGCTACATGCTGTAGTCCGGTCGAGAACCGGAGCACTATGGTGAATCACGGGTCAGGACTCGCTTCCTGATCAAGGAGCCCGTACGGTGTGTCAGCACTTGCGGGCTCCGCTTTTGCGCATGGCGACGGGCTGTCACCGCTCGCCTACGCTCTGGCTCGGACGGTCCCATGGTGCTTCGCGGAGAATCAGTGAAGTGCCACACCTTGTGTCACTGAAGTGGTTGTCAGATCACGCCGACCCATTCGGCGAAACCGACCAGGGTTTCGCTGCCGGCGCGGTGCAGGCGTAGCAGCGTCTCGGCATCCTCGCGAACCCACGGATGCTCTCGGGTGTGCTGCGGCGCGATTCGGCGGGCCGTCCTCAACGACTCGAACGCCGCGTCCTTCAGGCCGGCCCACAGCTGCGCTCTGGCCAGGTCGATAAAGAAGCCGCTGCGGCGTTCGGCCGGCATGCTCAGAGGCGGCGACCAGGTGGCGCCCAAGGTGAGGGCGAGGTGGAGGTGACGGTCTCCGAGGCCCAATGCGACGGATATCTCGTGGACGCGGACCGAGCAAGGGCCGAACGCGGTGCCGTAGTAGATGTCCTCGGGAATCAGATCGCCGAGTCGCCGTGCCTCGCCCAGGTGGGTCACGGCAGCGTCGGCGTCGGCTGCTCGCGCCGCGACGACGGCCGCTCGCATGTGCAGGGCCCCCAGGACGCCAAGGCGTGAGCGCTCCGCCTTTTCCGGCAGGCGGTCAATCGCCGACTCGATGGCACGCAGACCCGCCTGGTACGCATGGGCGGCGAAGAAAATCTCGGTACGAACATACGCTGTCGAGGCGCTCAGAAGAGGGTCCTCTGCGGTGGCCGAGGCTTGACGCATCAACTCGATCAGCCGGGCCGACAAATCCAGGTAGCCGTATTTGTAAGCGACCGCGTCAGAAGCTCGGTAAGCGGCGACGAGTAGCGTTGCGAACTTGTCAGGATCAGCCGCCGTGTGAGCCCCGCGGATGAGTTCGCCGAGTAGCTCGCGAAGGTTCTGTGACAGCAGTACATATTGAGCACTCAGACGTTTCTGAACTGCGTCGGCAACAGACGCGCGGAGCGCGGGCAAGGGACGCACCGGTCCCTTGTCGAGGACGTCGTAGGCGGCTATGACCTCGCGTAGGGCAGGGATCGCGTCATGGACGCGGCTGTCGAGGCGACCAGAATCCCCCAGTAGGCGCGATGGATCAACACCCAGGGCTGCGGCGATGGCGTCCAGCATGTGATCGCTGGGTACGCGCGTGCCTTGCTCGATCTTTCGGAGCATGCTGATGGAGACGTTGGCCGCCCGAGCGAGATCGGCCTGATACATGCGGCGCGCGCTGCGAATCGCAGCGATGCGCTCTCCGACGCTGCTTCTAAGAGCTGGGCGAGCCATCTCTGCGCTTACTTCCGGCTAGTAGCGGAGAGAGTTGCGTAATGCTGTCGATCTGCCAGTCCGCTGCATCCAGGGTGGTCATGTCGTTTCCCCACAAGTGCCCCCAGGGGCCGCGTCGAATTACACATGTGCGTAGACCGAATGCTTTCGCGGGAATGATGTCGTTCGCAGGGTGGTCACCTACGTACACGGTTTCATGAGCAGGTGCGTCGGCAAGCCGAAGAACTTTCTCAAAGAACTCGGGAGCAGGTTTCGCGACGCCCCATTCCTCCGAGGTGACAATGATGTCGGCAGGAATCGACAGCGCTCTCAGAAGATCGCCGGCTCTGCGCGTCTGGTTCCCCGCGACACAGACGCGAAGTCCCGCGTCACGCAGGGCCTGCAGCCCCTGCCGCACGTCGGGGTACAGATCGGTCTCATCGAGGTGCTCACCGCGGCCGGCCTCTTCGCGAGCCTGGCGCTCCGCGCGCAGGTCGATACCGGGCCGAAGGATGCGGATCGCCTCTGCGTTGTCCATGCCAAGCGCTGTCACCGCGCCGACCAGGGCGGACATGGTGTGGCGAGGAACATTCAACCAGTCTGCCCAAGACCCCCAGTAGCGGTCATCACGAACCAACGTCTCACCTATGTCGAACACCACAGTCGCGACCACACTCCGGAGAGTAAATCAGCGGGGCGGCGTCCGCCTGGGATGGGCGACATGTCGCAGGGAGACCGGCCTCCTGCCAGAACCGATCTCGCTGGAAGTCTTTCGCCCAGCTCGCGAGCCGTAGGATCCGAGATCGAACCGATGTGCAAGCAGGACGCCAGGAGTTCGAACCGCTCACTTTCCCGGTGCTTTCCATCGATCAACGGCTCGTGGACGCAGGGACGACCCCCTTCCGCGAATGCCGGACGGCGACACCCCGATCGATCAGGATCGCCGCGCCGACGAGCAGGGTCACCACTCCCGACAGCTCGGCGAACGCCGCCATGACGTACTCGCCGTCCGGATCGCCGACCCCGTCAGGTGAGCCGTTGAGCCAACGTGACGCGGCCATCGCCTGCGACAGGACCAGGGCTCCGAACGCGACGGTGACCCCTCCCAGGACGAAGCCCGGAGGTGCCGAGCGGGGCCGCCTGCTGAAAAAGCTGACCCTCCAGGCTCCGATCACCAGTGAGACCGGGACCGTGAGAAACCAGCCGATCTCCAGGCTCACGATCGCATCCAGGCGCAGATGCTCGAATCCGTCGCCCCGTGGGGAGTGCAGGAGCGGGATCATCACGGTCCCGCCGAGGAGCCCGATGGCGAGGAAGCGGAGGAACCACATGATCGACATGGTCTCGGACGGCCTGGGGAGCGGGTCAAGAGGGGGAAGGAAGAAACTTCCGCCGGCGGGAAAGGGCTGATCTGCGACACGAGCCGCGCTGATCGGGGATCGAGAAGCTGTGGGCAGGGGTCCCGGAACCTCTTCGATGCATGATCGATCGTACGGTCCGCGCATCACCGGTCCTGCGGTCGGTGATCTCGGCGTCTCCACGGACGCGGTACGTGGACCCTGGGCGTCACGTCCGCTCCAGGCCCGCCGGGTGGATCCCCTGACGGGCCTTCGTCGTGGTGGGGCCACGGTGTTTCGGGCCCCGTACCCCTTCGATCCGACCGTCCCGGCCCGGCCTCGCCAGGGTCCGGACGGCCGGCCGGTACGGCGGGGAGATCAGCCCGTGAACGACACGGTGGCGAACCGGTACCAGGTCTTGCCGTTCTCGTCCCCGTAGTGGGCGCGCCCGGTCATGACCTTGCCGTCATCCGCCAGCCAGGTGTGGCTGCTCTCCGTGTACGCACCGGTGCTGTCCCCGTTGATCAGCATCACCTGCCGTCCCTGCCAGTACAGCGCGGCGGTGCGGTACCTCGTGTCGCCGTTCTCGTCGTCGTCGTGCCACCTGCCGACGATCACCTGGTTGTTGGGGGCGCTGAAGTCGGACCTGGCCTCCCACTGACGGCGGGTCCAGTCTCCGGAATGCACCTCGACCTGCTCTTCGTTGATCAGAATCCGGCTGCAGTGGTAGGTGGTCTGCCTGCTCTCGTCGCCGTAGTGCGAGCGGCCGGTCATTACCATGTTCGGCGGGCAGGTGAACTGGGCGCCGTCCTCCCAGACGGTCTCGTTGTAGGTGCGTTCCATCCTGATCGTCGCCGCCGAGGCGGGGGAGGCCATGGTGGTGGCCGACAGGACGGCGGCCACGGCGGCGACGGACAGGGCTTTGCCGTACGTTCTCATCGTCTTCTGTTCCTTTCGAAGTGTGCTCACGCGCGGGGCGGCGAGGATCGAAGAGAGTCCGGCCGTTCCCCGGGGTGTCGAAGGACGAGAGCCGCGTCGGGAACGGCCTGGCCTGGCCGGTTGTACCGCCAGGCGTGATGGTCAGGGGATCGCCGCCGCTCGATGCCGGCGGCGGCCGGTGGGTCAGCCCGTGACGGTTACGGTGGCGAACCGGTAGTAGGTCGTGCCGTTCTCGTCCCCGGTGTGCTTGCGGCCGGTCATGACGGTGTTGCCCACGGCCTGCCAGATGTGACCGCTCTCCTTGTACGGAACGCTGATGTCGCCGTTGGCCAGCAGCACCTGCTTGCCCCGCCAGGACATGGTGGCGGTGCGGTACTTCGTGTCGCCGTTCTCGTCGCCTTCGTGCCACCTGCCGACGACCGCCTGGTGGTCGGGGGCGCTGAAGTCGGACCTGTTCTCCTTCTGAGGACGGGTCCAGTCGCTCATGTACACCCTGGCCTGCTCACCCTCGATGAGGATGAAGCTGCAGTAGTAGGTGGTGCGGCCTCCCTCGTCGCCGTAGTGCGAGCGGCCGGTGAGCACCATGTTCGTCGGGCAGGTGAACGACGCCTCGAAGTCCTCCCATACGCTCCCGCTGTGGGCGGGCACGATCTCGATCTTCACGGCCGCGGCGGACGCGGGTGCGGGAGCCGCCACGCCCATGGCCGCCAGGGCGGTCAGGGCGGCCGCCGCGGCGGACAAGGTCTTCTTCTTCCTCATATGCGTGTCTCCTGCGATGCGTTTTCGCTTACCTGGCGGAGCATCACAGGGCTCACTGGCGATCCACTTGTGTCTCGGTTGGAACGACGGCGGGGCGTGTCCGCGATCGCCGGCACGCGTCGTGAGCCGTGTCCGTGGCGCCGTGGACGATCTCCTCGAAGGGGGCGCCGCGACGCGGAGCGGACGGCCACGACGGTCGGCCACGGTGTGCCCGCGGACCGGGCGGACATGCTGCTCGGCATGTTCCACGCGGCACGCCGCGGGGAGTTCTCCACCACCGGACCGGACCGGACCGGATCGGGAGGACCTTCTCCGGCGCCCGGCCACGCCGGTCCGTTCGGCGCTGGAGGGGCACATCGCCCGGCCGTGAGCCCTCCCCGACGAGGCGGCCACATCGCTCCCGTCTCCGCATGGGCGGATGCGGCGGATGCGACGGCCGGGCCCGTTCGTGCACGGACGGCCGGGATCCGGCCGGTACGCGAGCAGGACGTCAGGAGGGAACAGGCGTCAGGTCCAGCACCCCGACCGTCTCGCCCTCGCTCTTCTCCCCGGTGAGCCGGAACCCGAGCCTCCGGTAGAAGCCCTCGGGGCCGTCCTCTCCCGGCTCCCACGTGACGTACATCCTCGTGCCGCCGCGGTGCCTGATCTCGGTGGCCACCGACTCGACGGCGAAGCGGCCGACGCCGCGTCCCTGCGCGTCGGAGGCCACGTTGAGGCGCCACAGGCCGGACCGGAAGTCCACGCCCTCACCGTCCCAGTCGATGTCCAGGAAGGCCATGAGGAAGCCCACGGGACGGTCGCCGTCGAGGACGAGGCGCGGCCAGGCCGTCGTGGGGTGGACGTAGGCATCGGCCAGCGACCTCACCACCGGTGAGACGAAGCGCTCCTGGTCGGGACGGACCTTCACCGCGACGGTACGCGGCGTCGGCCAGGTGCGCGGCACCCGCCCGGTCGTGTCGCCCGTTCGGTTGACCCTGCCGTTACGTCACCCTTTAGCGTCGGGCGCATGACCATCACCGTTCTCGACACCTACTCCGCCATGAAGCGGATCCTGCGGGCCCCGGCCGCGGATCGTGTCGCCCTGCTGTGCTCGATGCTGGAGCCCGTCAGGGGCATGTACCGCTACTTCCCCGGGGACGTCGACCTGGCGGCGATGCACCGGATGGCGTCCGGATTCCCCCTCGACCGCGACGAGGAGCGCTGCCTCGACGCGCTCGAGACGCTGGCGGCGGCCGGGGCGTGGGAGCGGATGCAGCGTGCCCTCGACGACGCCCTCGCCCTGCAGTCGGCGGCGACACCGGGGCTGGAGGTCCCGGACATCACCGTGCTGTTCGTGCTCGGCGATCCCGAGGACGCCCACTTCATGGGCCCCTGCCTGGGAGTCACCGGGAACGGCGGGTTCTCGGGCTACATCATGATCACGTTGTGGCCCTTCCCGGAGAACGTGGAACGGCTGGAGGCCACCGCCGTGCACGAGCTCAACCACAACCTGCGCTACGGCCCCGGTGGGGTCGTGTGGAACCCGATGACCGTCACGGTCGGCGAGCACGTGGTCTCGGAGGGCCTGGCCGACGCGTTCGCCCGCGGGATCTACGGCGACGAGCTCGGCCACACCCGCATCGGCGTGCCGCACCTGCGCGACGAGGCGGTCTTCGACAAGGTGGTGTCCGGACTCGGCGTGACCGGCATGGAGAACTTCACGGCCTGGGTGCACGGCGACGCCAGCGCGGAGCGCTTCGGCGCCACCCCGGTGGGCCTGCCGACCGGGGCCGGATACGCCGTCGGCAACAGGCTGGTCGACACCTACCTGGCGGTGACGGGACGGACGGCGGCACAGGCCCTGCACGCCGACAGCTCGGAGATCATCACCACGGCGCTCCGTCACAGGGGCTGACCGGCGGCCGGACGCGGAGATGGGGGACACTCGATCGGCAGACCGTGACGAGGAGAGCGGACGATGGAGTGGATGATCCACGAGCTGGCGGTCAGGGCGGGCGTCACGCGCCGTACCCTGCGTCACTACGACCGCATCGGGCTTCTGCCCCCCTCCCGGGTGGGCGAGAACGGGTACAGGTTCTACGGTCCCGGAGCGGTCGCCCGGCTGCAGCGGATCCTGCTGATGCGCAGGCTGGGCCTGGGCCTGCCGGCCATCGCCGAGGTCCTGGCCGAGGAGGTGGACGAGCGTGACGGGCTGCGGGCGCACATCGCCGCGCTGGAGGGCGAGCGGGACCGGATCGAGCGGCAGATCAAGGCGGCGCGCCACACCCTTGAGGCCATGCTGGCCGGTACCGAGCCGGGCGCGGACGTGATGCTCGCCGGGTTCAACGACCTCTACCGGGACGAGGTCGTCTCGCGCTGGGGCGAGCACGCCTTCCAGGCGAGCAACGACTGGTGGCACGGCAAGAGCCTCGACGAGCAGCTGGCCTGGAAACGGTCCGGCGACGACCTCGTGGCCGCGTGGGTCGCCGCGTGGAAGGCCGGGGCCCGTCCGGCGTCGGAACGCGCGCAGTCGATGGCCGCCCGGCACGTGGAGTGGCTGAGCGAGATCCCCGGCACCCCCACGGCCGAGGGGGACCGGGAGCGGTCGATCGAGATGGTCCGGTGCCTGGGCCACATGTACGTCGACGATCCCCGCTTCGCCGCCATGTACGACGGCGTCGAGGGGGCGGCGTTCGTCCGCGACGCGCTGCACGAGTACGCGCGGACACGGATGTAATCCTCACCTCGACGGAGACGGACGACGCCGCGTCGCGAGCCGGACCCGGGAAAGCAGAAGAGGCCCCGGTGGCTCCGGAGCCTCTTCGGCGCATGAACGGTCATGCGGTTCGGGAGTCAGGGCTCACCGGGTCGGAACTCCCGGTGGCCCGACGGCGGTGCCTCCGTGTTGCTGCGGTCCACGCGACACCCTGCCGGCGACTACGGCGTCGGCAGCCAGCGCAGCGTGAACGGGAGGTTCGGCTGCTGACCGGTCTGGAGCCGCGGGATCTGACCCTCGGCCACGTAGATCCCGTGCCGGGCCTTCACCACGGAGCTGGGCTGGTCGAGGGTGGCGTCCACCGCCTTCACGGTGCGGGCGCGCACGTCGACCACGCTCAGCGGCCCCGGGTTCTCCGTGACCAGCAGCCGGGTGCGGTCGAGCATCCGGATGCCGTCCGGGGTGACGAATCGCCTGCCCAGGTCGATGACCTCGGCCGGAAGCGCCGATCCGTCGGCGGCGATGCCGACCTTGATCAGCTCTCCGCTGCTGTAGTTGGTCGTGTAGAACGAGCGCGCGCCGTCGAAGGCGATGCCGTTGATCTGCAGTCCGGCTCCGTTCGTGAGGGCGGGGTCCTTCGACCACACCGACAGCGTGCCCCCGGTCGCCCTCCTCGGGCTGGGCGTCGTCAGCTTGAGGATGCGACCGGGCGGCTGCGGGGTGGCCGTCGGGTTGGTCGTGTCGGTGATGTAGACGGCGTTCCTCGCCAGGGTGATGTCCGCGCAGACGCCACCGTCCGGCAGGGTGTACGCGGCCTTCAGGGCCCCGGACGACAGGTCGAACGCCTGCAGGAGGGTGGGGGTCTGGAACGACAGGTCGATCCCGCACGCCCAAAGGACGCCGCGGTCGTCGTCGGCGAGCACCCCGGCGGTCCCGAGGTTCACGTCGGCCGGGACGAACGTCCGGGCGGTGGTGGATCCGGCGGGGAACCGGACGATCTCGCCGGTCACGATGCTGGCGGCGAACACCGTGCCCTCCCGCGTCGCCGCGACGCTCTCGGGGTGGAAGTCGTCACCGGGGACGACGAGGTCGGCCGGCCGGTGCCACGAGGCGGTCGTGTCCAGGTCGTGCCGCTGGTCGGCCAGGGCCGCGGGAGCCGAACCGACGGCGACCGCTGCACCCAGGCACAGGGTGAGGATGAGATTGCGAGACAAGGGCTTCGTGCCCCTTTCTGAAGGCGATGGCGGTGCCATCCGGTACCGCCCGGAGTTGATCATAAGTATTCAAACGACTCCGGAAAGGGGCTTTCGGGCAGACCGGGTGAAGACGGCGCCCGCGTCGGCGAGCGGCCGTCCGGCCGGTGAGGAACCGGCGGAGGGGGGCGCATGCGGCGGGCTCCGTCCCGCCCGCGTCGAGTTCGATCAGCGCCGCCTCGCCGTCCGCGGCCGGTCCGATCAGGACTGCTGCGTCGCCAGCCGCAGACCGAATCCGATCACGATGACGCCCGTGAGCCGGTCCAGGCCACGCTTGATCGACGGCCTGCGCAACCAGTCGCGCACCAGGCCGGCGAACCCGATGAGCAGGACGCTCCACACCAGCCCCTCGGCCACGTGGACGCTCGCCAGCAGGACGCCCATCGCGGCGTGGGGCACGTCGTCCGGGATGAACTGGGGGAGCATCGCGACGTAGAACGCGCCCACCTTCGGGTTGAGCGCGTTGGTCAGCAGGCCGCGGCGGAATGCCTGCCACCACCCGTCGGCCTGGGGCTCGGGTGCGGCCGCGTCGCCGGCATGACCTCTGCGGCTCTGCCAGAGCATCTGGCCCCCCATCCACAGCAGGTAGGCGACACCCGCCCAGCGCAGCGTCTCGTAGGCGAGGCGGGAGGTCGCGAGGAGGGCGGACAGGCCGGCGGCCGTCAGAAGACCCCACAGGAGCGTGCCGGCCTGGATGCCGAGCACCACGGCCCAGGCCGACCTTCTGCCGGCGAGAAGCGAGGTGCGCAGGATCAGGGCCGTGTCCAGACCGGGCGTGATCGTGAGCAGTCCCACTATCAGGGCGAACGAGAGAACAGACCCCTGTACGTCCATGGACGTCACCATAGTGATCGCCGCGAGAGCCGACGAGGCCGACCTCTCGATGTCCTCCACACCGAACCGGACCGAAGCGTCGAACCGCGCTGAACCTCGCTGGGCCGGGTCGAACCGCACTGAGCCCCTCCGAATCACGCCGGACCTCGCCGCAGCGTGCCGGACCCCGCCGTGGGCCGGTGCCCGGTGAGGCGTCCGGGGCTCAGGCGAGGTAGCCGCCGTCGATGTCCAGCACGGCGCCGGTGATGAAGGAGGCGCCGGGATCCGCGAGGAAGGCGATGCCCGCGGCGACCTCTTCGGGACGGCCGTAGCGTCCCATGGCGTTGGCGGCGCGCTGGGCGTCGGAGTAGGGGCCGTCGGCGGGGTTCATGTCCGTCTCGATCGAACCGGGCTGGACGACGTTGACCGTGATCCCGCGGGGTGCCAGGTCGCGGGCGGCGGCCTTGCTGTAGGCGGTGACCGCGGCCTTGGCCGCGGCGTAGTCGGCGACGCCCTGGTAACCGGCGCGGGCGGCCAGCACCGAGCCGACGGTGATGATGCGGCCGTCGGCGCGCAGGACCGTGGCGGCGGCACGGATCGTGGCCAGTACGCCACCGGCGTTGACGGTGAACTGCCGGTCGAGGGCGCGGTGGTCGGTGGAGGGGTCGTCGATCAGGCCACCGGCGGGAGTGCCGGCGTTGTTCACCAGGATGTCGAGGTGCCCGAAGTCGGCGACGACGTCGCCGATCAGAGCGGCGACCTGGTCGACGTCCCCCTGGTCGGCACGGTAGGCGCCGGTACGGACCCCGGTGGCCTTGAGGTCGCCGGCGATCCGCTGCGCCCTGTCGGCCGAACCGAGGTAGCTGATGGCGACGTCGGCGCCGGCATCGGCGAGGGCGTGGGCGGTGGCGGCACCGATGCCGCGTGATCCACCGGTGACGAGGGCGACTTTTCCGGTGAGGGGTCCGGGCATGACTGCTCCGTTCTGGTCGGCGAGCGCGACCTTCGGAAACGCGGTCCGATGAAGGGACGCGGTCCGGTGAAGGGTCGCGGATCGGTGAAGGGACGCGCTCCGGTACGGGGACGCGCTCCGGCACCGGGGACGCGGCCCGGTGAGCGCGCGGATCGGGGAGAGGACGCAGCCCAGTAAAAGGCGTGCGCCCGGCGGCACATACCCCTACGAGCCCTTGAACTCCCGCGTACTTCCCGGTGACCACCCGCCGTGGACCCGCGCGGGAGGCGTGACGCTCACGGGGCGGTGACGCCGTGCGGCTTCACCGCCGCTCCGATCCCTCCCGAATTCAGATGGCCCCTGTGTCACGGCCGCCCGGCGGTCCTGTGCTCGATGAACGCGGCCACCCCGTCGAGGTAGAGGCCCAGCGCGAACGCCCTCTCGGTCTCCTCGTCGTAGTGGACCTCGCCCGCGAAGATCCCGGAGGCGATCGCCCTGCTCAGCGCGGGGAAGCGCCGCGCGTCCACCACGCGGGCGAGTGCCGCGCCGTACTGGCGGCCGAAGGCCTCGGGGTTCTCCGTGTAGCCCGCGGACAGGTCGATGCTCAGCCGGAGCTCGCCGTGCAGGAAGGTCAGCAGGCCCATCACGATCCCGACCTTGTCCTCCTCCTCCAGGCCGGTGCCGCCGAGCGCGTGCAGCGCGCGGTCGAACCACCAGAGGTTGTTCGGTCCCATCGGCGGCGCGCTGATCGGGATCTGCGCGGCCCAGGGGTGCCGGCGCAGCACCGTCAGCGCGCCCTTGACCCACAGGGTCAGCCCGGTCCGCCAGTCCACGTCGTCCGGCAGGTCCGGGGGGTCGTCCAGGGCCGCGTCCGCCATCAGCAGGAGCAACTCGTCCTTGCTCTTCACGTAGCGGTACAGCGCCATCGTGGAGTTGCCGAGCTGGGCGGCGATCCTGGACATCGACACCGCGGCCAGCCCTTCGGCGTCCGCCACCTCGACCGCGGCCCGGGTGATGTCGGCGATCGTGAGGGACGGCCTGCGCCCCCGCCGTACCGTCTCGCGCAGCCCCCACAGCAGGGTCACCTCGGCGGACAGTTCGATGTCGTCGGTCATCCGGTCCCTCTCGTCACGAGCACGGAAACAGTCTAGGAACACCCTTCCACTCTCCTATGCGTATGGTCTACGCTTTTAGGCGTATGAGATACGCAATACCGTCACCGTACCCGAGGAGTGAGAGTGATCGTCGAGGCGACCGGCCTGCACAAGGCCTTCGGATCCACCAAGGTCCTGAACGGGGTGGACCTGCACGTCGAGGAGGGCACGGTCTTCGCGCTGCTGGGCCCGAACGGCGCGGGGAAGACCACCGCCGTCCGCATCCTGACCACGCTCCTGCGGCCCGACCTGGGCAGCGTGCGGATCGCCGGGTACGACGTCGTGCGCGAGGCGACCGGGGTGCGCGGCGTCATCAGCCTGACCGGCCAGTCCGCCGCCGTGGACGATGAGCAGACCGGCCGGGAGAACCTGGTCATGATCGGCCGGTTGATGCACCTGGGCGCCCCCGCCGCCCGCCGCCGCGCCACGGAGCTCCTGGAGCGGTTCGAGCTGGTGGACGCCATGAACCGGCGGGTCAAGACCTACTCCGGCGGCATGCGCCGCCGGCTGGACCTGGCGATGAGCCTGGTCTCCCAGCCGAAGGTGATCTTCCTCGACGAGCCGACCACCGGTCTCGACCCGTCCAGCCGGACGACGATGTGGGACGCCATCAAGGACATGGTCGCGTCGGGGACGACGATCGTCCTCACCACGCAGTACCTGGAGGAGGCGGACCGGCTGGCCGACCGGATCGTGCTGATCAACGGTGGCAAGGTCGTCGCGTCCGGTACGGCCGACGCGCTGAAGTCCCAGGTGGGCGGGGACCGGCTCGACCTGCGGTTCGCCGCGGAGGCCGACGCGGCCCGTGCCGCCGCGCTGTTCGACGTGCCGCGCGGCACCGACCCGCTCGTGCTGGGCGTCCCGTCCGACGGCGGTGCCGAGCACCTGTACCGGGTGCTGGACGACCTGCGGATCGCGGGCGTGCCGCCCGTCACGGTGTCCTCCCACCGGCCGACGCTGGACGACGTCTTCCTCTCCCTGACCGCCATCGGCCGGACCCCCGCCCAGGTCTGACCGGCTCCCGAAAGGACCACCACCATGACCGTCACCACCGTGCACGGCGGCACCCGCAACGCCGTGAGCGACTCCCTGACCATGATCGGCCGTAGTGTCCGGCTCAGCCGCCGCAACGTCGACACGCTGATCATGTCGATCGTCCTGCCGCTGCTGATGATGGCGCTGTTCGTCAACGTCTTCGGCGGGGCCATCAACACCGGCACCGAGTACATCAACTACGTCGTGCCCGGCATCATCCTGCTGTGCACCGGTTACGGGGCCTCGGCCACCGCGATGTCCGTCGCGCACGACATGACCAGCGGCATGGTCGACCGGCTGCGCTCGCTGCCGATCCGCAGCTCGGCCGTCCTGACCGGGCACGTCGTCGCCAGCGTCGCGCGGAACCTGCTGTCCACCACCGTGGTCGTCGGCGCCGCCGTCGTGATGGGCTTCCGCCCCGACGCGACGGTCGCCGACTGGGCGATGGCGGCCGGCCTGCTCCTGCTCTACGTGCTCGCGCTGTCCTGGCTGGCGGCGGGGCTCGGCGTGATCGCCAAATCCGTCGAGTCGGCCAGCACGCTGAGCTTCCTCATGCTGTTCCTGCCCTATCTCAGCAGCGCGTTCGTGCCGACGCACACCATGCCGTCGTTCCTGCACGCGGTGAGCGAGAACCAGCCGATCACCCCGGTGATCGAGACCGTCCGGGGCCTGCTGACCGGGACCCCGATCGGCGGCACCGGCCAGATCGCGCTCGCCTGGTGCGTCGGCCTGCTGGTCTGCTCGTTCACCTTCGCCGTCTGGCTGTTCCGCCGCCGTACCCACGGCTGAGGACGTGGTCCGCGCGAGGACCGGATGGCCGTCACGTCGCCGGGACGCGTCCCGGAGGTCGTCCTCGGCCTCATCGCGGGGCCGTTCCTCCCGCCGGGCTCGACGAACACGACAGGCAAGTTTCCACTTGCCTCTTGTTAGGCAAGTGGTGACTTGCCTATGCTGGGGGTGTGGCGGAAGACCTTTTCAAGGCGCTGTCCGATCCCACCCGCCGGCACATCCTCGACGAGCTGGTGGAACGGGACGGCCAGACCCTCTTCGAGATCTGCACACGGCTGGTGAGCAGGCACGGCCTGAGCCTGACCCGTCAGGCGATCAGTCAGCACCTGGCGGTACTGGAGTCCGCAGGCCTGGTCCGTTCGCGACGCCAGGGCCGCTACAAGTTCCACGACCTGAACACCGAACCGCTTGAGCACATCGTGAACCGGTGGCTCAGGCCGGGCACACCGGAAGGCACCTCATGAGGATCCATCTGTCCAGCGTCTTCGTCGACGACCAGGACAAGGCCCTGCGCTTCTACACCGACGTACTGGGCTTCGTGAAGAAGACCGAGGTCCCGCTGGGCGAGCACCGGTGGCTGACCGTCGTCTCACCGGACGACCCCGACGGGACCGAACTGGTGCTGGAGCCCGACGAGCACCCCGCGGTGAGGCCGTTCAAGACGGCGCTGGTCGAGGACGGCATCCCGGTCACCTCCTTCGCCGTGGACGACGTGCACGCCGAGTTCGAACGGCTGCGCGGGCTCGGGGTGCGCTTCACCCAGGAGCCGCTGGACATGGGCCCGGTCACCACCGCGGTCCTGGACGACACCTGCGGCAACCTCATCCAGATCGCGCACCACAAGTAGGCGTCCGTGCCTCCGCGTCCCGTCCACGGGGGCCGGACCCACGGGGGTACGAGAAAGGTAGGGCTCCAGGTTCTCCGGCCGATGGCAGGAGATGGGGACTAACCGCGTCGCCGACCGGATCGACCGTACCCTCCGGGGTCGTGCCGGTTCCTCCCGGCAGAGTGTGGCCCGAAGGGGAACGCGCGTTCGGCACATAGCGGAAGCCGTCTCCCCTCCCGGTCCGGGCCGGACAGCTGCGGAAGTGCCCCGAACACGGTCGCCTGCCCGGATGGTTCCCCGAGTTGAACAGGGCCGCTCCAGGTAGTCGTATGAGTGCCCACAGCAATGGGGAGGCGACCCGCAGCGGGCCGCCCTCGTCCGAAGGAGAAGACCGCGATGAACCGCACCACGATCGCCGCCGGGTTGATCGCTCTCGGCGCCGTCCTGGCCGCGCCGCTGCTGGCCGCCGGTCCGGCTCACGCGACGACGTCCCCCTGCGACCCCTGGGACGGGCTGGGGATCGGGATCGGGGACGGAACGGGAAGCGGGATCGGGGACGGGGTGGGGAGCGGGATGTTCCTCGACTACGGCAACATCGGCATCCTCTAGGGGCGATCGCACCGCTCCGAACGCCGTCGGCCTCGCCCTTTTCCCGGGTGAGGCGGGCGGCGTCGCCGTCGGGGCGCCCGCTACGGCGTCCCGGTGACGTCCGGGGGCGGGGCCGCCGACGGCTCGGGGGCCGGCGGTCGTCGCGCCATCCCGCGGGGCATCAGCAGGAACACCTTGGGCGACAGGCGGTCCATGTCCCCGCCCCTGCCGAACACCAGGCCGGCGGCGAAGTCGACGAACTGCTTGGCCTCACCGTCCGGCACTCCGGTCAGGTCCATCACCACGGGCACACCGGTGCGGAAGTAGTGCCCGACGTGGAGCACCTCGTTGTAGTCCTGGGGACACAGCGTCTTGAACACCGCATCAGTCTCCACCGTCCGCGCCGTCCGTCAAGACCTCTCCCGCCGGACAGGCCGGGACGCTTCGAGGCCGGGACGGTTCAGAGCCGGGATGGTTCGAACGGGCCGGGACGGTTCGGACGACCGGGGCGGTTCGAGCAGGCCCGGATGGTTCGAGCGGGCCGGGACGCCCGCGCGGGCCGATGGTCAGCCGAACAGGCAGTAGGCGGCCGTCGCGTCGTCGTGGACCTTCGTCCGGGGCCAGCGGGACCCCAGGGGGTCGGTGCGTTCGGCCTCGCGGACGCGGTGGATCAGCTCGCCGGGACCGGGCCCCTCCAGGATGTCGAGGACCTCGCGCCAGGTGGCCAGGCCGAACCGGTCCACCAGCCGGGAGGCGCCGTCGCTCAGCAGGGCGATCGCGCGTACCCGGTCGGCAGGGAGCGTGCCGGTGAGCGACCGCTCGGCGGTGAGCGGATCGACGGCGGCGACCCAGAAGCCGCCCTCGCGGTTGCGGTGGCCGCGCATGGTCTCCACGTACTCGCGGTGCGCGGTGACGTGGTCGGGGCTTCCGTGGGCGAGCGTGTCCAGGACCGACCGGTGCGTCCTGCCGACCAGCGCCTCCCGGTCGTCGCAGACGACCGTCGGCTCGGCCTCGCCGACCAGGTCCAGGAGGAGCACGGAGTCGGCCAGGACGAGGTACTCCAGCTCGTCACCGGTACGGCGGACCATGACCACCGTGGCCGACGGCGAACCGGGGTGGGTCAGGTCGCAGACGAAGTCGTGGAGGGAGGCGACGGCCTTGATGCCGTTTCCCAGGATCTCCGTGAGCGTTCCGTTGTCCTGGACCATGCCCGCCAGAAGGGTCGAGCCGAGGGAGCGGACGTACCAGCCGACGCCGTGGATGCACCCGGAGCCCGATCCATCCGGGGTGCCGGCGCCGTCGAGGAGCACGAAGACCTCGGGTGTCGTGCCGACGAAGTCCTCGTTCCGCCGGCCTGGAGCGGCCTCGGTGGCGAAGGTGATGCGCATCGGGTCGGTGCTCCTCGTGCTGGACGGCCTGATCCGGGTGGACTTGAGGGAGATGCGTGTTTCCCTCACCAGGTTCCCCCGTCGGGAGCGGCGTACTCCCTCCACCTCCCTCCGCCTCCCTCCGCGCAAGGACGCCGCTGTCGCGCGGGAGGACCGGTGCGGGGCCGGTGCGGCGGGGCGGGAGCCCCGGTCAGTACGAGGGTTCGGAAATGGACTCGGCCCGGTAGACGTCCATCGGCCCCTCATCGTCCTCGTCCACCCCCACCTTTCTCAGCAGCAATGTCCGGCTGCCGATTTTCAGCGAGCGTTCGCCGTTGATCTCCGTGGACGCGAAGACGGTGACGACGTGGCCGTGCATATCGCGTACCTGGTCGTATTCCGATTGATCAGGAATGTCTAACTTGATGCGCCTGGTCTCGAATGTCACTCTTCCAGTGTGAAGCCGCCGGGCCGGAAATCACCCTGCGGACGTGATGTTTCCATCGTTTTCCCGAAGAAATCACGATCATCGGCCGTCAGGGCAGCGGATCGATCTCGATGTGCCGGTCGTACTGGACGAGTTCCGACCCGCGGTCGGTGAGGATGGGCCACCTGGTGGCCCGGGCGCACCAGACCACGTGCCCGGCCGTGACGTCGCGCGATCCGTCGAGGATCTCCGCGATGTCCCCGACCTTCCCGTGGGTGAAGTCGTCGATCCTCACGCCGGGGGTGGTGACGAGTTCGAACAGCTCGACCTGGGTGGAGATGGGGGAGATGGACAGCACGGCCGCGAGGCTGGTCGCCGGGACGCATATCCCGCCGCCGCGGAAGAGGCACATGGCGGCGACGCTCCTGGAGTACTCGGTCTTCGCCACCGCGATGTCGACCAGGGCGCTCACGTCGAGCACTCGACCGGGAAGCATGGTTCAGCCCCTCCGGAAGCCACGGACGCCGATCTGGTCCCACTCCCTCTCGGAGAGCGGATCGACCCCGAGAGAGCCGGCCGCCCTGTCGAGGTCCTCGCGGTGCAGGTTCCACCGGTGCATCAGCGTGATCACGTGGGGCTTGTTGCCGATCTCCCGCTGGACGGCCGCGTGGATCACGTCGGCGATCCGGCTTCCGGTCAGCCGTGCCTTACGGGAAAGTGCCTCATAATCTGCTTTATCCAACTCTATGGTGATAGAGGTTTCGGAGGCCGCCGTGCCGTTCGCCTTCCGTTCCTCACCGAGCCGGAGATGGGCCAGCCAGAGCGGGATCGGACCGGATTCCTGTCCGGTCGCCGCACGATCATTCGCCGATGGTCTTTCCGATCCTGTGCCGTCTCGCCAGGCCGGCATGGAGTGGGCCATGCGTTCGACAGTAGCCGTGAATCGCCGATCATGACAGCACTTCTCCGTGACTTCGACGGCCGGTACGGCAGGGCTTCCCGTCGCTTTTCCCCGGCCTTTCCGGGACCGGTCCGGCCCTTCACCTTCCGCCTTTTCCGGGCCTCGCCACGTCCTGCGATCCGTCCCGGCGTTTCGGAGGCGGTCGTGCCCGTCCGTCGGCCCGGACACGGACATGGACACGGACATGGACACGGACACGGACACGGACATGGACACGGACATGGACATGGACACGGACATGGACACGGACATGGACACGGACATGGACACGGACATGGACACGGACATGGACACGGACATGGACGGGACCGTCATCGCGGGAACCCCATGGGCCGGCCGGGGACCCCCTGGCCGGGATCGAGCGGGGGCGCGGACGTGGGTGCGGACGTGGTTCCCGAGGTGGGCCCGGAGGTGGGCCCGGAGGTGGGCACGGTCCCGGGATCCTGGGGGGCGGAGGTGGGCACGGTCCCCGGATCCTGAGGAGGGGCGGCGGGCGTGGTCCCGGGGTCCGGGAGGGCGGTGCCGCAGAATCCGGCGGTCCGCCGCTCCGCGGCGAGCTGGTCGACCGGTTTGCGGTACTCCTCGCGTTCCTGCCGCGGCGGTTCGTACCGCCAGGAGTCGCCTTCGAAGACGAAGCCGAACTCCGTGGTGCCACCGGCCCTGGTGGCCTGGACCAGGGCGGTGTCACCGGTGACCGCCACGGACGCGATGGTGAACGGGGAGTCGGCCACGATCGGCGGGCAGAGCGTGAACAGCCGCACGTACTCCTCCCGGGAGATCAGCTGCTGTGCCCCCGCGGTCCACAGGTCCCAGAAGTCACCGTAGGAGCCGCTGCCGTAGGCGTCGAGCGCGGGCTGCACGGCCTGGCGGACCGAGGTCTCCGAGTGGTCGGCGCCCTGCGCCGAAGGCCGGGTCGGGGGTGAGGAGGGCGGGTTGAGCACCATGAACATGGTCACGACGGCTCCGATGGCCACACCGAGGGCCAGAACGAGTATCACGGCCAGTCCCCGCCCCGTCTCGCCCCGGGAGGGCTTGCCGTACTGCGGCGAAAAGCCCACGTGCGGTCTCCGGGGGCCGGTGAGAGCGGATGAAAGTGATCATAACGCCCATGGCGTGAGGGTGGCCACGGCGCCGTCCGGTCACAGGGCAACATACCCGGTCACCGATCGGCGAGGAGGACGGCACGTCTGATCCCCGGAGACCGGGCCGCGCGGGGTGTCCGGCCCTCGGGGGCGACGGGACCCGGTCGCCGGGACAGGCGACATAATGCGCCCGTGATCTCAACGATCGGTACGGCCGTCGCCGTCTTCGCGGGCACCAACGTGGACGACCTCGTCATCCTGACGGTGCTCTTCCTGGCGTCCCGGGCGGGCGGCGTCCCCCGTCCCGCGCAGATCGTCACCGGTCAGTACGCGGGCATCGCGGCCCTGGTGGCCGTCTCGGCCGCGGCCGCGCTCGGGCTGGCGGTCGTACCGGACCGCTGGGTGGGGCTGCTCGGCCTGGTGCCGTTCGGCCTGGGGGTGCGCGGGCTGGTCAGGGCCGCGCGGAGCGACGGGGACGAGGCGCCGCGGGTCGCCTCCGGGGTGATCTCGATCGCGGGGGTGACCATCGCCAACGGGGCCGACAACATCTCCGTCTACACCCCGCTGTTCCGTACGATCGGGACGGTGGCGACCGCCGTCACGATCGCCGTGTTCGCGGTGCTCGTGGCGGTCTGGTGCGCGGCGGCCTCCTGGCTCGGGTCGCACGAGAGGGTCATCGCGCTGGTGGAGCGGTGGGGCAGGTGGCTGGTGCCCGTGGTGTTCATGGCCATCGGCGCGGTCATCGTCGCGGAGTCGGTATTTAGATAAACATGGACAATTCACCCGAATCCAGGGTATACGGATCGGGGAACTACCTGTCATGCGAGACCACTTACGCTTCTACCGTCATCGATGGTTCAAGGCGTGGATCGCCATGATCGTTCTTTCCTTCTCGCTCATCGCCGTGATGCAGGCCGCCGGGAACGAGGCGTTGCTCCCCGCGGCGTTCTTCTACGGGGCCGCGGCCGGGCCCGTCGCCCTCCTGCTCGCCACCCACGACCGGACCCGGATCGGCGTCAGCCTGCCGGCCATGACGCTGATGGGGATGTTCCTGTTCGGCGGGGGCGTCGCCCTCCTGCTCGGTGGCTGCCTCGACTCGCTGTTCATCTCCCCGAAGAACGACGTCTCGATCCTGCGGGTCGGGTGGATCGAGGAGTCCGCCAAGCTCGTCCCGCCCCTCGCGGTCGCCCTCACCGGCCGCCACCTGACCAAGGCCGCCGGGGTCGCCCTCGGGCTGTCCTGCGCGACCGGATTCGCGATCATGGAGTCGATGGCCTACGCCTGGAAGAACGTCGCGGGCGAGGGCGGGGTGGTCGGTGCGGGCACGATCCTCTTCCTGCGCGGCCTGACCACCCCGTTCAGCCACCTCGTCTGGACCGGCCTGATCTGCGCGGTGGCGTTCGGGACCTGGCAGGCGCGCGGGCGCGTCGTGGTGACCCTTCCCGTCGTCGCCGCCTTCGTGACGGCGGCCGTGCTGCACTCGCTCAGCGACGGCCTGCTCGTCCTGGACATCCCCCGCCCGGCGCGGCTGCTCTTCCTCGTCGTCGCGGTGGTGAGCTACTGGCTCTTCCACCGGGCCACCCGCGACCTGAAACCGCCCGTGGTGCCACCGGATCCCCTCCCACACCTGACCCGCACACCCTGACCCGCACACCCTGACCCGCGCACCCTGACGCGAGCACCCTTACCCGTCCGCGCACCCGGAACCGTGCGCACGCCCGAGGCGCACGCCCACCGGAGCCCGGCGCCGGGACCCGGCCCCGCCACCGGGCCCGCGCGTACGGCCGGGAGTCCCGCGGCGAGCCGGGCCGGTCTACTCATACGGCTCGGCGGGGGCCTTCACCGGGGTGATGCTCTCCCCGGTCAGCTGCGGGTACACCACGCCGTTGGGCATGTCCCCGAACGTCTGCGGGATCCAGGTGCCGGTGACCGCGACCCAGGTGTCGGGCGGCGGCGCGTCCAGCCCCTTGACCGCGACCTTCAGCGGGAACGCGTCCGCGGCGCAGCAGGCGATCTGCATGCGGGTGACGTACCACTGCCCCTTCTTCTTGGCCGGGGAGACGAAGCCGGTCAGCCTGACCTTGCGGCCGGTGAGGGACTTCTTGTCGTCGTCCCAGGCCCGGCCGATGAACTCGCCGACGGTCATGTCCACCGGGCCGGTGCCACCGGTCAGCGGGGTGAACGAGCTCAGGGTCTGGTCGCGGGGCGGCGGGGTGTCCTCCCGGGAGGCGGCGAACGAGCCGAGCGCGGGCGGTGCGATCAGGAAGATCGCGAACACCGGCAGGCACAGCAGCCAGGCGACCCGGGGCCCGCCACCGGCGTGATCGTGCCCCCCGTGCGAGGCGTGCGGGCCGTCCTCCTCGTGCGAGTCGTCGCGGCCGTGCGGGCCGTGTTCCTCGTGCGAGTCGTCGCGGCCGTGTCCGGACGCAGGCTCCTCCGCCGCGCCCGGATCGCGCGAGAGGTGGCCGTGCCCGGCCGGCACGGGCTCCTCGGCGGTACGGTTCTCCGTCCGGGACGCCTGGAGCAACCCGGCGACCCCGAGGATCACCAGCACCGCTCCGGCACCGACCAGGAAGGGCTGGAAGCCCGGTTTGACGTAGTTGAGGTAGGTGGTGGAGAACGCCGAGATCCGCAGCACGGCGCAGCCCAGCAGGGTCAGGACCAGGTTCTGTGTCACACGGTTCATCGGGGGCCGCGGACTCCTTCCGGACTCGCGAACGCGGTGGACGGGACGGACGGGTGAGGAAGGCGCCGGGCATGCCGGGCGCGGTGGGCGCGACGGTCTCCCGGGCGGTACGACCGGCGACCCACGAGCGGGAGGACGCAACTCTCCGCGCCGAGCCGGTCCGCGGGGACGCCGGGGGGTGTCTCACAGGAGCCACCAGCCGAACAGGACGCTCACCCCGACGGCCAGGACGAAGGTGAGCGGGACGAACCTGAGCGCGAACGCCTTGCCGAACGTGCCGGTCTGCAGCGCGATCAGCTTGAGGTCGACCATCGGGCCGACCACCAGGAAGGCCAGCTTCGCGGTCGGGGAGAACGCGGTCATCGAGGCCGCCACGAACGCGTCGGCCTCCGAGCAGATCGACAGCAGCACCGCCAGCAGCGCCATCACCAGGACGGCCAGCCACGGCACTCCGGCGATCGTGGTCAGCCACTCGCGCGGGACGACGACGTTCAGCGTGGCCGCGGCCAGCCCGCCGACGATGAGGAAACCGCCCGCGTGCAGCAGGTCGTGCCGCATCGCCTCGGCGAACTGCGCCAGCCGGGGGCCTTGGCCCTGTGGGCGGGAGGGGATGCGCAGCCACTGGCTGCGGCCGAACCTCAGCCACAGCCAGCCGACCAGTACCGCCACGACCAGCGAGGCCCCGAACCGGGCGGCCACCATCAGCGGCTGACCGGGGAAGGCCACCGCGGTGGCGACCAGCACGATCGGGTTGATCGCGGGGGAGGCCAGCAAGAACGCCAGCGCGGCGGCCGGGGCCACCCCGCGCGCCATCAGCCCCGAGGCGACCGGCACGGAGGCGCACTCACACCCCGGCAGCACCGCCCCGGCCATCCCGGCGACCGGCACGGCCACGGCCGGGTTCTTCGGCAGCGCCCTGGTCCAGAACGACGCCGGCACGAACGCCGTGATCGCCGCCGACAGGGCCACACCGAAGACCAGGAACGGCAGCGCCTGCACGCAGATCGCCACGAAGATCGTGGCCCAGGTCTGCAGGGCCGGTGCCGTCAGATGCGGGGTCAGCAGCAGCCGGCCCGCCACCAGCGCCACGATGACGAGCGCGAACCCCCACGGCAGGGCACCGCCGGAGCCTCGACGGCCCCAGGAATCGGGGGGAACCGGGATCTCGTCCTGGGCCCAGGTGTCCCGCGGGCCGGTTCGGAGCTCGGACATGCGTCTCATCGTGCCAGAAGTTCCGCGTGTCCCGGCCGGAACGTCACGGCTGTGACGACGGCCACGGCCGTCGTGCGCGACGTTCCACGTCTGCCGCTCGGAGCGGTCGCGATCGTGACGGCCGGTCGTCGTGCGTGACGTCCCTGCGTGCCGGGAGGGAACCTCACAGCTGCGACAGCAGCCACCGGGGGCCGACGACCTCGGCGCCCAGTTCCGCGACCCGTCCGCGCAGCCCGCGGTCGGCGGTGACGACCAGCACCCGCTCCCACGGCCGGGAGTCGCGTACGACCTGGACGACGGCGTCGTCCCCGTCCCCCGGGGCGGAGATCACCGAGACGCCGGGCACCGGGGCGGCACCGCGGGCGGCGCCCTCGACGACCGCGGACACCCGGGGGAACCAGTACTCCAGCGCGGGAACCCGGTCGGGCACGGCCCGCAGGCCGTCGGCGGCGCGTGCCCCGACCTCGGCGAGCAGCCCGGCCGCCGCCCCGGCGCGGTCGTTCCACCAGCCGTGCTCGGCGCGGGCGCCCACCACGTTGGCGACGTCCAGGACGACGAGGGAGGGGGCGAGCGCGAGGCCGACCTCCGGCCAGGTCTCGGCGAAGCCGGGGTGCAGGTTCCTGGTGGTGACCTTCTCGACCGGCAGCCAGCGCAGGGCGATGCTCTCGCTGTTGGCGGGGGCCACGGGCAGCAGCCCGGAGGCCTCGGCGATGACGGTCTCGAAGGACCACCCGCCGTGGTCGTCGAGGTAGACGCCCTGCACCCGCAGGCCGGTGCGGTCCATCACGGCCTCCTCGGACGCCTCGCGCAGGGCGGCCTCGACGCCGCTCTCGTGACTGTCGCGGGCGCCGCCCGGCAGTCCCCAGGTGCCGCCGTGGTGACTCCAGTACGCGCGTTTCTGCATGAGGATGTGAGGGGTCCCCGCGGCGTCGTGGTGAACGGCCAGCAGCCCGGCGGCACCGTGCACGCCCCAGTGCCGATGGCCGCGATCGCACCGGGCCCAGCCGTCCCCATCCCTGGCCGCCATGCGACCAATGATGCCCCAGGCCCCGGAGCCCCCCGGAACGGCGCCCCGCGGCGGACCCGCCCGAAGCGCGTGACCCGCCCCCGGGAGGCGGGCGCCCTTCGGACGAGGTCCCGTTCGTGACCCCGCCGTCCAGCGGAGGTACGGCGTGGGACGCGTCCGTACGGCCGTGTCATGATCCGGCATACTGGCGCGGATCTCACCCCCGGTCGAAGGAATGTCATGACCACGAGCGCGTTCGCCGTGCCGGTTCGACCCCTGCGTCCGATCCGCCCGTTCGCGACGGTCGTCGTCGTCTCGATCGCGCTGGTCTGCGTCGCGTCCACCGTCGTGTCGGTGCTGCAGCTCCTCGGCGGGGAGAAGTGGGCACGACCGGCGGTCCTGACGTGGTACGTCCTGGGCGGGCTCCTGTACCTCGTGGCGGGGGTCGCCTTCCTGTGCTGGCTGTTCCGTGCCCGTGCCAACGCCTACGCGATCTCCCGGGGGTCTTCCACACCTATCCCACGTCGTACCTGATCCTCGGCTGGATCCCCTACCTCTGCCTCTTCGTCCCCAAGGGGATCGTCGACGACATCTGGGCCACGTCACGGCCCGGTGGCCTGTGGCCCGGGACCGATCTCCTGAGGGTCCGCCGCTCCGGCCTGATCCGGGCGTGGTGGTCGGCCTGGCTGCTGTCGTGGGCCGTGGCCGGGGTGACCGTGAGGTTCGTCGAGGGGAGGCTGAACGGGCCGGAGGCCGTCGCTCTCGTCGCGGGCACCGTCCTGCCGATCGTCGCCGGCCTGCTGGCCGTCCGGGTGGTCCGGACGATCACCGATCTCCAGGAGTCGGCCCTCGCCGCGGATCCGCCCGCGTGGCCGCGGCACCCCGGACAGGCCGGCCCGTTCGGGAACGGCGCCCACTGGACGCATCTCGCGCTCTTCACCCTGGTCGTGCGCGACTACGACGAGGCCGTCGCCTTCTACGCCGGGACCCTCGGGCTCGACCTCCTGGAGGACAGGCTCATGGACGACGGCGAGCGCTGGGTGACCGTACGGCCGCGAGGCGCGCGGGAGACGGCGCTCCTGCTCGCCCGCGCCCGTACTCCCGAGCAGGAGGCACGCGTCGGCGGACAGACCGGCCTGGTCTTCTCCACCGCCGACCTCGTCCACGACCACGAGCGGATGACGGCGGCGGGCATCGTCTTCGAGGGGACCCCGCGACGCGAGCCCTACGGCACGGTGGCCCTCTTCTCGGACCTGTACGGCAACCGGTGGGAACTGCTCCAGCCCAACGTCTCACCGGTGTACGGCTGACCGCTGCCGTGACCCCTGCGGCGCGCCGCGCTCATGCGCTCCTTGTGAACCGGATGATCTGAAGGGTGTTCCCGTCAGGGTCGGCGAACGTCCCGAAGCGGCCGGAGGGGCGGTCCGCGACAGGAACGAGCCAGTCCACACCCGCCGCCCGCAGTCGCGTCTCGACGGCGTCGAAGTCGTCGACGTGGAAGTTGAGGATCATCCGCCCGGGCTCGCCGTTCCCGGCACCGACGTCGTCGCGCTCCTCGATGACCAGCAGGAACCCGCCCAGATCGATCGGCCCCTCGCCCCGGTGGTCCGGTGCCAGTGCCCTGCGGTACCAGTCGCGCAGTTCCACCGGCCGGGTGGTGCCGAGAAGGATGCTGCCGAGTCTCGGTGTGGTCATTTCAGGTCTCCTCGTCGTCGGACGCGCACGCCCCGGTGATCGGTACGGTCTTTCCCGCGGTCGCGGTCATGTCAGGCGCCGTGCGGCCCGGTGGCGGCCAGGTCGGTGATCCGGCTCGAAGGCCTCCTGCACAGTCCGGCCGACCGGGAAGGTGACGGTGAAGTCCTGATTTACTTGCATCATGCAAGTAACCGTAACCGAGTCGCTTTCATGATGCAAGCGCCTTCGGTAGAATCGGACGCATGCTGGGAAAGACCTACGACTCACAGGTGTGTTCGATCGCGCGCTCGCTGGAGATGGTCGGCGAGCGCTGGAGCCTGCTGATCATCCGCGACGCCCTGTTCGGAGGGGCGACGCGCTACAGCGACTTCCAGCGCAACCTGGGCATCGCGACCAACGTCCTCAAGGCCCGGCTCGACGGCTTCGTCGAGGCAGGGATCATGCGGCGTCACAGGCACTCCGGGCAGTCCGGGCAGCATGAGTACCTGCTGACCGACAAGGGGCGTGCGCTCGCGCCCGCCCTGGTCGCGCTCTCGGAGTGGGGCGACCGGTGGGCGACCGACGGGGAGCCGCCGATCCTCTACACCCATTCGGTGTGCGGCGGCGAGGTCGGCCCGCAGACGGTGTGCGCCCACTGCGGCCGCGTGGACGACCCGGCCGAGATCCGGGCCGTGATCGGGCCCGGCATGCCCGCCGACCGCATACCGCGCGAGGCGTGACCCGGCGCCGATGTGCCGGGCCGATGCCGAGGACGAGCAGGAGCACGAAGAACGCGTGAGGGGGCGAGCCGCGGGCCGGGCCTCAGGGGTCAGGGCGCGCGGTTCAGGTCTCAGGGGACGGCGCCGCCTGCGAGCTCAGCCGCCGCCCATGGAGAAGTGCTGGTAGTCCTTGACGCCCGACCAGTCACCGCCCCACTCCCAGCCCTCCCGTTCGAAGGCCCTGACCACGCGGTCGCCCGGGTTGATCACCCCGGGAGCCTTCAGGGGGCGCTTGAGGAACTTGCGGGCGTTGCTGTGGGAGCCCGAGCCGTCGGCGTACACGTACGGGTTCTCGCGCGGGTTGATGTCGACGGCCCGGCCGTAGGCGTGCCTGGACCAGCTGCTCGACCCCGTGGCCGGGCGGCAGTTGAAGGCCGAGGTGTTGTCGGCGTCGATCGAGGCGAAGTCGTCGCCCTTGTAGACGTCGACGAGCCGCATCCTGTAGATCGGCCAGCGCCAGCCGTACAGGCGGCGGAAGACGGAGACGATGTCGTCGACGGCCTCCTCGTGCACGACCAGCTCGCCGGTGTGCGGCCTGTCGTCGAAGCCCCAGTAGGTCATCGTGATCAGCCGCAGGTCGCCGACCGGGACCGGGCATCCGGGCCGCCAGGAGTACCGGAGCCGTTCGCGGGTGACCCGGGAGACCTTCGCGGAGAACTCCGGCGGGCCCGCCGGGGTCGGCGACGCCGTGGTGGACGGACCGGCCGTCGGTGTCGCGGCCGTGGGCGTCGCGCCGGTCGGCTCCGGGACGGCCACCCCGGTCGCGGACGGGCTCGCCGAGGGGGGCGCCACCGGAGCGGAGGTGGCCGGAGAGGCGGCCGGGGAGGTCGCGACGCCGCACGCGGCCACGGTCAGGCAGCCCGTGGCCGTCGCGAGCGCGGCCCGCGTACGGATCGCGAATCTGGAACCTGGCATATGCCGCCCCTCTCGAAAAACAGACAAAAGCGACAAAAAACCATTGTAACGACCGGTCACCCGAGGTGGGAGGCCGCCGCGGCGGCGATCCACTCGTGGGCGACCACGGACTCCGGCGGCCAGGGTGTGCCGTTGACCACGGCCACCAGCTCCCAGTATCGCCCGGCGCGGGGGTCGTGCTCGGCGTAGTTGCGCACGATCACCTCCGGGGCGCACCCCCGCGCCTCCGCCAGGACCGCGACGATCCCGGCCACGACGGGCGCGGCGGCCTGTGACCCCGGGGCCACGCCGTCCCGTACCGCGGCCAGCGCCGTTCTCGTGACCAGCGTGTCGGCCTCGATCAAGGCCGCCGGGTCGAGCCGGTCGGCCTTCTCCCAGAAGTCGCCGCCCATCTCGCGCAGACCGGCGCGGAAGTCGTCGTCGCCGAGCAGCTCGGTCAGCTCCAGCCAGGCGTCGAGCTGCTCGATGCCCGGCTCGTCCGGCAGCTCGGGCACCATGGCCGCGCGCAGGCCGCCGAGCCACTCCTGCCTGGCGGCGTTCTCGCCGGCGACGTCGTCGACGAACTCGTTCACCAGCTTCGTCGTCTCCGCCGCGCCGAGCCGCCCGAGGGCGTTGAGCCGGCGCAGGTCGTCGTCGGTGGGCTCGTCCCGCTCCAGCGTGGCCCTGAGCACCGCCCGGGTCCGCTGCAGCGCCCTGATCTGCGTCTCCACCGTACGGAGGTGCAGGGAGAGCACCTCGCCCAGGTCGCGCTCGCCGAGTGACCTGATGGTCGCCAGGTCGACGCCGATCTCGCGCAGCGTCCTGACGAGCTCCAGCCGCCCGCGGTCCTCGTCGCCGTAGAGGCGGTAGCCGCCGCGGGTACGGCCGCGCTCGGGGAGCACCCCGATGTCGGAGTAGAACCGGATCGTCTTCACCGGCAGCCCGGAGAGCCTGGCGAGCTGTCCGATCGTGTAGCTCATGGCGTGATTATTCCGTTGAGCCTCCAGTTACGGGAGACTTTAGCGTCCCCGGCATGTCGAAAAAGCAGATCAACCGGATCGCCACCCTCCACCTCCCGGCCGGTGAGGCCGGTCCCGCCGCCGTCGGCAAGGACCTGGGCCCGCTGGGCCTGAACCTCATGGAGTTCTGCCGCCGGTACAACGAGGCCACCCAGGACCGGCGGGGGTTCGTCGTCCCCGTCGTCGTCACCGTGTTCGAGGACCGCTCGTTCGAGCTGACGATCAAGATGCCCACCACGGCCTCGCTGATCCGCCGGGTGATCGGCCTGGAGGGGGGCGCCTCCCGCCCCGGTCACCAGGCGGTGGGCACGATCACCCGCGCGCAGCTGCGGGAGGTCGCCAGGACCAAGCTGCCCGACCTCAACACCACCGACCTCGACCAGGCCGAGAAGATCGTCGCCGGTACCGCGCGCTCGATGGGGCTGACCGTCCGGGAGTGAGGCGGTACGCCGTGGACGTCCCGTGACGGTCGCGCGGATCCGGCCCGGTTCGTAGGCGAGCGGTCTCGGTCCGCGGGCGAATCGCCTCGGCCCGGGGGCGAGCGGCCTCGGCCCGAGGCGGGTGGCCCCGGTCCGCGGGCGGGTGGCACGGAACCCGGATTCCTTGGGGAGGCTTTTCACCGAAACGTATCGCGCCTGTGTTCGAACCCGCGCTACAGTCATGGGCACGGGATCGAACACGGGTTCGGTCTGACGTCCGCCCAGGTGAAGGGGGGTCCACGGTGATGCTCGCGATCTCGCCCACCGCGCCCGCCCCTCCCGCCCCCGATCGGACGGACCGCGCGGCGACACGCCGTAGGTCTTTCTACGGAAATCTAAGCCGACCGCTATATCCCGTCATAAAGTCCGAGAGCGTGGACCCCGTTCGCAATCCCTACGCGCCCGGTGCCGGGCAGCGCCCCCCGGAGCTCGCCGGACGTGACCGCGAGCTCCAGCAGTTCGAGATCGTGCTGGAGCGGGTGGCCCGTGGCCGCCCGGAGCGCAGCATGGTGGTCACCGGGCTGCGCGGCGTGGGCAAGACCGTCCTGCTCAACACCTTCAAGTCGATGGCCATGCAGCGGCTCTGGGGCACCGGCAAGATCGAGGCCCGGCCGGACCAGTCGATCCGCCGCCCGGTGGCCGCCGCCATGCACATGGCGGTCAGGGAGCTGGCCCCGCGACATCGGGCGCCCGAGCGCATCGAGGAGTTCCTCGGCGTGCTCAAGGCGTTCGCGATGCGCGACCCGTCCGCCGCCAAGGGCACCTCCCACTGGTCGCCCGCGATCGACGTGCCCGCCGGTCGCGGGCGCGCCGACTCCGGGGACCTGGAGATCGACCTCACCGAGCTGTTCGTCGACGCCGCCGCGGTCGCCACCGACCTCGGGGTCGGCATCGCGCTCTTCATCGACGAGATGCAGGACGTGCAGGCCCCCGACGTCTCGGCGCTCTGCGCGGCCTGTCACGAGCTCTCCCAGAGCGGTGGCCCGCTGATCGTGGTCGGCGCGGGACTGCCGCACCTGCCCAGCGTGCTCTCGGCCAGCAAGAGCTACTCCGAGCGGCTCTTCCGCTACGCCCGGATCGACCGTCTCGACCGCGAGGCCGCCGACCTGGCGCTCATCGCCCCGGCCGAGAGCGAAGGGGTGGAGTTCACCCAGGACGCCCTCGACGCCCTCTACGTGGCGGCCGACGGCTACCCCTACTTCGTCCAGGCGTACGGCAAGGTCGCCTGGGACCTGGCGCTGCGCAGCCCGATCACCGCCGAGGACATCAGGGTCTCCGCGCCCGAGGCCGAGGAGGAGCTCGCGGTCGGGTTCTTCGGCAGCCGCTACGAGAGGGCCACCCCCGCCGAGCGCGACTACATGCACGCCATGGCCGCCATCGGCGACGAGCCGGTGGCGACGTCCGAGGTGGCCGAGGGGCTGGGGCGCAAGCCGTCCAGCCTCTCCCCGGCGCGCGACAGCTTGATCAAGAAGGGCCTGATCTACAGCGCCGAGCGCGGGCTGATCGCCTTCACCGTGCCACATTTTGGAAAATTCCTGCGCTCACAACCGGTATGACGAACGCATGTTCGATATCCTGTGGAGGTGCCGATAGCCCTCTATACGGCTCTCTAGTGGGGAAGCTAGAGAGCCGTATAGAGTCACATCGTGCTGCCCTAGAAAAATCTAGGGCTCTCTAGCGTCCCGCCGATATCGGTAGAGATTCGCCGAGAGGCTCACCCGTCACCGGACGGCCGTCGGAGCCGACCATGGCCACCCGCACCGCCGGGTGTCGCCCGCTCAGGTAGACCGCGAAGACCACGTCGACGGCGTCGCCGGTGTGACTGCGTCCCGGGTAGACGAAGAACCGCCAGCACAGCTCGCGCCAGCTGTCGACCGGCTCCGTGCCCGACAACAGCTCCGCGTGCGAGCGCCAGACCGTGCTCGACCGCAGCCGGCCGAGCGCGGTGACCGGGTCCAGACGGCGCTGCTCGCAGGGCGCCCGGTGGCGGAGCCTGGCCACGGCCTCCTCGATCTCCGGGGAGAGCGCGGCCAGCAGCAGCAGCCCGCCGAGCGTGGCCGGGACGTGCCCCCACGTCATCGCGGCCATCATCTCCCAGCCGGGGACCGCGGGAAGCCAGACCAGCCCCGTGGACATGGCCGTCAGCACCACCGTCCGGCCCAGCGACCGCCGGCCCACCGGGATGGCGCTGACCTCGCCGAAGCAGCCGCAGCCCGCGTCCGGCCGACGGCGGCGCAGCTCCCACAGGACGTAGGTGGAGACGGCGAAGAACGCGGCCGTCCCCCACCGGAAGAACGGATGCCCGGTCGCCAGCAGGCCGCCGACCAGGACCAGCTCGCCGACCGCGCACCCGAGCATCGCGATCGGGCGCCAGCGTTCGGTCACCAGCACGGCGGGCCCCAGCCTGCTCAGCGTGCCCGGCTCCGCCGCCCGCGCGACCGTCCAGGCCTTCGCGGCCGTACCGGCGGCCAGCAGCAGGAGCACGACGGGCAACTGCCCCATGGCGATCGTCGTCAGCATCTGTGTCACCCCATTCCGAGCCGGGCGTTGAAGCACCCGGTGGTCAGGTCTCCGCCGAGCTCCACGAAGGAGTGCGGTGACAGTTCCAGGATCCGGCCGCGCGGGGACGTCCCGCACTCCAGGCAGCGGTCGCAAAACCGGCCGGCCAGGCAGCCGCACCCCACGATCGGCAGGACGGAGGTGCGCCCGGCGCAGACGTTGCGCACGTTGAGCATCGAACCCAGCGCGAGGTACGGCAACCCGGTGCACGACACCCCGGCGTCCTCGCACGCCGTGTCGCCCCGCTCCAGCATGGGGTAGGCCACCCCCTGCTCGTCGTCGTCGAAGGTGTCCGACCAGGTCGCCGTGCCCGAGATGCGCGACTGCACGCCGCCGTACCCGGGGGAGGGCGCCGGGACCGCCGTCCACCGGTAGGGCGGCTGCGAGGTCGCGGGCAGCCGGGCCTGCGACACGCCGCCCTCCCGTACCCCGATGGCGTCGAACAGGTACCCCGGCTCGAACCGGGGGTGCCTCACCCGGAGTCGTCCCGACGAACGGTAGGGGATGACGATGGTGCGCCGACCGCGGTGCGGCCCGCAGTACAGCTCCACCGTGCGGTCCTTGCCCTCGGAGCCGATCGACTGGATCACCCCGGTGATCCTGGTGATGTCCGCCCAGATCCGGTCCACCACCCGGCCGGCCCGCAACGCCTTGATGATCACGTTGGAACCGACCGGCAGGTCGGCCGGGCTGATGGACTCCCCCCGCCAGGCGGTCGCCCAGGGGGCGATGACGAGCCGCTCCTCGCGGCCGTCGGGGGTGTCGACGACGATCAGATGCGGGCTGACGTCCAGGACCGTACCGCTGATCGAGTGCAGGAGCTCGCCCTCGAAGGGGAGAGGTCCCGGCTCCTGGACGGTCCGGCCGAGCGCGGCCGCCGCCAGCACGCGGCGGCGATCGGCGCTGTGGTAGGGCATCGTCGCTCCCCAGGTTCTGCGAGGTGTGGCAGCCAGCGTCACATGCTTCGCGGAATCCCGCTGTCCGCTCCACCAATAATCGGGGTAGGTGTCCGCCCCGGTACTAAAGTTCCCCTTCCTGGTGGAACGCATTGGTGTCCGTCCGATGACAAACCGTTCTCTATGCCTTGGATGCGGTCCATCATCCATCGAAACCGATCTTTGCCCTTTATAGATGAAATATAGGTTCCGGTTCAGCCGCAGTATGGATTCCGGCTGCGATCGTGGCCATCATGAGCACCCGGAGCGCGGGGCGGTGATCGCGGTGGCCGGCGGAGTCGACGAGGAGTTCCGCGAGTACGTCGTCGCCCGCGGCCCGACACTGCTGCGCGCCGCCCACCGGCTCACCGGCCACCCCAGCGACGCCGAGGACCTGCTCCAGGCCGCACTGGTCAAGACCTACCTCGCCTGGGACCGCATCCAGGACCGCGCCGCGCTGGACGGCTACGTGCGGCGTGCGATGGTCAACATCAACATCTCCTGGTGGCGGCGGCGGAAACTGGAGGAGTACCCCTCCGAGCACCTCCCCGAGCCCGCGGTCCCGGGCGACAGGCACCTGCCGGAACGGGTCGAGCAGGCGCTGGACCGGTTGCCCGTCCGGATGCGGACCGCCGTCGTCCTGCGCTACTACGAGGACATGACCGAGCTGGAGATCGCCAGGACGCTGGGCATCAGCGTCGGAACGGTCAAGAGCACGGTCTCGCGCGGGATGGCCAAGCTCCGCGGCGACCTGGCCCCGCCGGAGAACCGGCGGCTGGAACCCCAGACCTGACGTTCCGCGCCGGGCACTTTTGGGAATGTCCGCTCTCTTCGACGGCGCGCTCTCTTCGGTGGCCGGTCTCTTCGGCGGTGGATCTCTTCCACGGCCGGTCTCTTCGGTGGTGCGGTCTCTTCGACGGTGCGGTTTTCCAGGGCGTCCGGTGACCGTCGCGGGACGCTCTTTCCCGGTCGTTCAACGCCCCTCGGCGTCGCGAGGGCCGGGGCACTCCGTCCCGGCGAGCTCGGCGGTGGACGCCCCTTCCGCTCCCGCGGTCGCACAGGGCCGTACGGCGTCGCGGAGGATGCGGAGCGTGTCCAGGAAGGCATCGAGCTGCTCGGGGGAGAGCAGCCCGGTGAACCAGGTCTCGATGTCGGCGAGATGCTGGGGCAGGACGCCGCCGAGCCGGTCCGTCCCGGCCTCGGTGAGGACCGCATAGGAGGTACGCCGGTCGGTGGTGCACGCCTGCCTGGCGACCAGTCCCTCGCGCTCCAGCCGGTCGACGACCCGGGTGACCCCGCTCGTGGACAGGCTGGTCTGCGCCGCCAGATCGCTCATGCGCAGCCGCTGCCCTGGTGAACGCGCCAGCCGGATCAGTGTCTCGAAGTCGATCACCGAGAGTCCCGCGGTCGCGAAGAGCACGCTCGTCTTCGCCGCCATGCCGCTGTGGACCTCGGTGAGCAGGCCCATGGCCGTGAGGCGGGAGTCGTCAAAGGGGATCACGTTCACACCCTATCCGACGATAGTTGACGTGAGGAATATTCCTCATGTAGAAATCTGTTGTCGCAACCATCTGCACAGCAACGACCCCTCGGGAGCACAGCATGACCACTCGCACCTGGGAGAACCTCCAGATTCCCGCCGCGGGCACCTACGTTCTCGACGCCGCCCACACCCGGGTCGGTTTCCTCGTCAAGCACATGATGGTGAGCAAGGTTCGCGGCCACTTCGGTGAGTTCGCGGGCACCGTCACCATCGCCGAGAACCCGCTGGACTCCTCCGCGGAGATCACGATCAAGGCGGAGAGCATCAACACCGGTGCCCCCGACCGCGACAACCACCTGCGCGGCGACGACTTCCTGGGCGCCGACAAGTTCCCCGACCTGACCTTCCGCAGCACCCGCGTGCTCGGCCACTCCGGCGACGAGTTCACCCTCGTCGGCGACCTCACCATCCGTGACGTCACCAAGCCGGTCGAACTGACCGTCGAGTACGGCGGCGCCGGCACCAACCCGTGGGGGCAGACCCTCTGGGGCTTCTCGATCACCGGCGAGATCGACCGCGAGGAGTTCGGCCTGACCTGGAACCAGGCGCTGGAGACCGGTGGCGTCCTGGTCGGCAAGAAGATCAAGATCGAGATCGAGGGCGAGGCCAACCCGGCCGCCTGATCCTCACGGGCGGCCCGGGGTCGCCCGGGTCTTCCCGGGACGGCGAGCCCGGATCTTCCTGGAGGCGGCGAGCCCGGATCTTCCTGGAGGCGGCGAGCCCGGATCTTCCTGGAGGCGGCGAGCCCGGGTCTTCCCGGGGCGGCGAGCCCAGTTCTTCCGGGGGGCGAGAACCCACCGAAATCGTCCATTGTGTGAGATGTAGCGTCCCACCGATTGGGAATCCACAGCACTTCCGCCCTCCCCGTCTGCGGACTCCCCGACTTGTCCACAGGGCAGGGAAGAGTTATCCACCATCTGTGGATAACTCTTCCCCAACTCTTGCCCGGGGCGCGATCGACAACCGCTTTGCCGCCTCGCCGGATGGCCGGTACTCTGTGCTGAGCCGAACGGCAACCAGGAGGCTTCGCCTAGTCAGGTCTATGGCGCCGCACTGCTAATGCGGTTTGGGTTTACCGCCCATCCGGGGTTCAAATCCCCGAGCCTCCGCAGGTCAGAGGCCCTCTCCCGAGACTTGGGAGAGGGCCTTTTTCGATCTTCAAGGACTTCATAGTTGCAGTCCTAGTGCTGTGACCGGAAACGATCACCGAGTTGTGGACACGAGTGCCGTTGGAGAGGCCGATGGCCTGACACGTTTTCAGGGATCGCTTGCCGGTTGGGTCAACACCGGCGATGAGGGTGGACGACGATCACGGTGGGAGTGAGTTCAGCGGTAGCCGGTCAGACCGTCGGCCAACTGTTCTTCGTCGCCGTCCCGGTGTGCGAACAGGGCCTGCTGCAGGGCGAAGGTCGTGCGGATGACGGCGATGCGGGTGGTGATCGTGCTGTCTGACCAGCCGCCCAGCGCGAGGACCTGATTCAGGAAGTCGCTGCCGTAGCTGGCGTCGATGGCCGCAAGGTCCTCGGCGGGATCACCGATCGTCACCTCATCCCAATCGATCACCCCGCTGAGGATTGGCAGTCCGTCATGGCACTCCCATAGGACGTTCTCGGCACCGAGGTCACCGTGCACCACCGCTGCGTTGACCTGGGGAAGGCCGTCGAGCGCAGTGAGTTCTCGCTCGGCTCGCCGGCGTCCGGCATCGGACATGAACTCGAACAACTCGGCGCGGACGTCCGCTGCGAACCGCCGCCACCGATCTCGTGGTGCCGGTAGGGCCGCTCGCACCTTCTCCTGCTGGCCGATCCGGGCCAGCTCGGTCAGCAGGGTGACGTACTGCGCAGCCGCGGCCTCGGCGATCTGGGGATCTTCGAGTGCGTCGGCCTCCAGCGGGTCTCCGGGAACGCGGCTGAGGACCAGGAACGACAGCTTGTCCGTGCCCTGAGCGCCGCCCTCCAGCAGTGGCCGAGGCGTGCGGAAGCCGAGATCGAACCCGGCGAGCAGGCGCAAGACGGCGGCCCTGTGCGGTAACCGGGCGGCAGCGGCCTCGGTGCGAGGCAGGCACACGACACGGTCTGAGCCGATCACCACCTGATGGAATTGCCCTTGACGGACGGTGAGATGCTCCGCTTCGACGCCCGGCAGCAGCCGGCTCAGCAGAGCGCGATTGGCCTGCAGGATCTGCATGGGATGCGAGCTGTCCTTTTCGTCGACGTGGCGCAACGAGCGGGTGGGGCTCACCCTGTGGGCGCAAGTGGTCGGCCGCCCCAGCGGATGCCTTTCTCGCTGCGGATGCGGGCGCGTTCGCGACGTTGAGCCGCCAAGAGGGCGGGGTGGCGGGTGTGGGCGTTGCGCCAGCGCAGGTAGGCGTGCAGGGCCCGGGTCTGGACGGTGTGGTTGGGGTGGTCGGAGTTGGCCAGGGTGAACGGGCGCAGCGGGCCGAAGTGCGCCTCGATCGGGTTGGCCCAGGAGGCATAGGTCGGGGTGAACAGCAGCTTGACCTTGTTCTCGTTCGCCCAGGTGCGGATGCGCCAGTTCTTGTGCGCTGAAAGTCCCGACGAGCAGCGCGGCGGACGGCTCTGAGCGGTCCTGTACGCCGTTCGGGGACCTACGGGTTAGAAGGTTAGCTGCACCCTTCTGTCGGCTTCTCGCCGTACTCTGACCATCATGTCCCCTTCGTGCATGGAGCAGTCGGGCGATGGAGATCCGTTCTGGGTCACCACGCTGGGCGGGCCGCACATCGTTGTTCCGGAGTCGGCCTGCCGGTACTGGAACGGTGTACCGGAGGATCACCCCGACGATGAGGGAGACTACGGCCGAGCCTGCGAGGTTGACGGCTACATCGGTTTGATCGATGTCGGGCCAGGCAAGGCCCTTGTTCTCGGCGACCATCCCGCCGGTACCACGTTCCTGCCCGAACACTACCTTTTCGTCCGCTGGATCGCTGCGGGTTCGGCCGAGGAGATCCTCCAGGCCGCTACCGATGTGGGGCCGGCGGTGCCCATTGGTCCAGGTTGGACCGATCGGGACGGGCAAGATCAGAGCTGCTAGCGCGGTTTGGGTTTACCGCCCATCCGGGGTTCAAATTCCCGAGCCTCCGCAGGTCAGAGGCCCTCTCCCGAGACTTGGGAGAGGGCCTTTTTGATCTTCTGACCTTGCCGGGGTTGCAGTTCTTACGCGTCGCCCCAGAGGGCGGCCCCCATCCGGGTGCTCGCGTCCTGCATCAACGCGCCGACCATATGGCGAGCATAGTGAACGCGATATATCTTGACCCAGAATGCAACGCGACATATCGTAACTCTCCAGTGATGTACCTCGCCCTCGGGAGGACGATCTCATGAACGAACTGGTGCCTGTCCTCGTCGTCCTCTTCGTCGTCGTCCTCGTCCTGCTGTCGGGCTTACAACTAGCGCTCGTGTGCGGCGCGCCATGGGGGAGCCTTGCATGGGGCGGGCAGCATCGGGTCCTCCCGGGACCGCTGCGGGTCGGCAGCGGTATCGTGCTGGTGCTCTATGTCGCGTTCGCAGGCGTGGTCCTGGACCGCGCCGGCTGGATCGACGTAGTGGCAGAGCCCGTCGCAGCTGTCGGCACCTGGGCGGTGTTCGGGTTCGCTGCGCTCAGTGTCATCCCCAATGCGGTGTCCCGGAGCAAGCCGGAGCGATACGTCGGAACATCGGCTGCGTTCATGCTCGCGACCGCCAGTCTCGTCGTCGCGCTCAGTGGGGCGTCGACGACGTGACATCGTTTCGACCGGGCTCACACGGTCGAGATTGTCCGGGCAGCCGCGAACTTGCCGGCTGGTCGCCGTCCCCCGAAAGTCGGAGCCGAGTGAACCAGGGCCAGGCGGTCACGGTCGTTCGTCCGCAGGGCGCTCCACCGTGACCGCCTGGCCCTGCCCCGCTTCCCATGACCGACAGGTCCGACCGGTTCATTCCTTCTCCCGACCGAGGAACTCAAGCCGGTTGCCGAGCACGTCGAACACGTAGAAGCGGCGATGACCGGGGAAGTCGTCATCCCAGGTGATCTCCACTCCCTTGTCGGTGAGACGTTCGGCGAGGCCGTCCAGATCCGTCACCAGGATGCCCGGATGCGCCTTGCGCGCCGGCCGGAAGTCCTCCTCGACGCCGAGATGGATCTCCAACCGGTCCGCCCGCACCCAGAGTCCACCCCGCGCGGCGAGCACCGGTGGCTTTCGTACCTCGGTCATGCCGAGCACATCGACGTAGAACTCGCGGCACTCGTCCTCACTGCCCGGCGGGATCGCCAGCTGGACGTGGTGCAGGGCCAATCCGAACGCGGAGACGGTGTCGGTCGTGTCGTACGGAAGTGCCTGGCGCTCTGTCATGGGACCGGGGATCCTTTCGAATGGGTTCTTCAGAGGGTGATCCGCTCGAGCAACGAGTACCGCACCGTGGCGACGTCCTGCGGTGGTGCTTCGACCTCACCGTCGCCGTCACGCTACGCAGGTCACTCGCGTGGCGGACCAGGTCGGGATCGAGTATCTCGGACGGCCGGTGATCGTGCTCCAGGCGATCCCGGCGGCCACGGCCCGTAACACCCGCTCCGTCGTCCCCAGCCGGCGTTCGGCACTCACCCCGTACGGTGGCCGGTGACGAAGAGCGTGGAGGATCTCGTCCGTGCGCAGGTGCGGTCCGCGCAGGTCCGCGGGTGTGCGCCGGCGGTGCAGCAGGTGGGGCGACCTGCCGTCGATGGTGAACCGGCCGCCCACCTCGGCGAATGCTCGGGATGGACGGAACCTCTGTGCAGTGAGCTTAGGTCGCAGCTCTCGCCGGACGGCGTTGTACGCCGGGAGCGGCTCCCGGAGGATGGAGCTTCGAAGGTCGGAACCGGCCAGGAGGAGACGGATGGCCTACGACATCACCGAACCCTACGGGCCGCTCATCACGACGACGTTCCGGCTCGTCACCTGGAACGTGTGGGGCAGGTACGGTCCGTGGGAGCGTCGTGAGGCCGCGATCCGCGTGACTCTGGAACGGCACGACCCCGACGTGGTGGGGCTGGTGGAGGCATGGGACGGGCAGGGCGCACGGCTCGGCCTTCCGCACCATGTGTTCGAGGGCGACCCCGAGGTCGACGGGGTGCGCTCCGGCCTGGCCGTCCTGTCGCGCTGGCCGATCGGCGCGCACGAGTCGCGCAGGCTCACGGGTGAGGCAGACACCGGCGGCCGGGTGCTGTACGCCAGGATCGACGGCCCGCGCGGCATCATCCAGGTCTACGTGGTGGCGCTCACCTGGCGGCTGGAGCACAGCGGCGAACGCCGGCGGCAGTTGCGCGAGGTGGCCGCCTTCATCGCCGGGACGCAGCGGCGTCGGCACCCGACGATACTGTGCGGTGACTTCAACGCCGACCCCGACAGCGACGAACTGCGCATGCTGACCGGTAAGTCCGTCCCGGCCACGCCCGGCCTCGTGTTCTATGACGCCTGGACGGCCGCCGGGAACAGCCGGGACGGCGGGTACACCTGGGCCGGTGCCAACCCGTGGGCGGCGCCGGCGCTGTGGCCCGACCGCAGGATCGACCATGTGCTGTCCGCCTGGCCGCGCCGGGGCGGCGCGGGCCATCCGGTGCGCTGCGAGGTGATCGGAGACGAGCCCGTCGACGGGGTGGTGGCGTCCGACCATTACGGCGTTCTGGCGGACCTGCGCTACTGACGCGGACGCCGGCACTCTTCGCCGACCTCGACCTCGACCTCGACCTCGACCTCGACCTCGACCCCGGTCCCGGGCGCGGGCGGGCACCTTCGTCCGGGCACCGGCGTTCACGATGCCCGCGGTCGTGCCCACGCCGCTGCTGCCCGGCCGGATCCGAGTTCACCGAGGACTCTCGTAGACGGCCACCGTCAGCGTCCCCGGCCGCTGCCGATACTCGGGAATCTTCGCCACCAGCCGGACCTGGATGGTCACCGTCTTCTGGCTGCGCGGATTCGGCCTGCCCAAGCGGGTGTACCCGCCTCCACGGTAGGTGGGCGCGACGGAGCAGATGGGGGAAGCCTTGATCAGGCGGCCGTTCACCCGGACCTCACTGATGAGGCGGTCGGTGATGTCGTCTCCGCAGTACGCCATGAAGGCCATCGGCCTACCCGTGTTCGGCACGGTGACCGTCACCTCGCGGGCGGCCGGCCAGACGGCGCTCTTCTTCGTGATCAGCTTGAACTCGGGTGGCCGCCCCGCGAAAACCGCGGGTGGCTCGGCCGGCGGCGACGCGGCCTTCATCGTGGCGGGGGGCGTCCACTCGTAGACGCCGAACCGCCACCTCTCCAGGCGCTCGTGCGGAGCGACGTCCTCGGACCTCTTGGGGACCTCGACGGTGAACGTCGCCCGGCGCGTCCCGGCCGGGAGCGGCATCACGTCGACCGGCCTGTTCTTCCGGCAGCCGGGCCACATGAAGGGCACGGGCGACAGGGTGAACGCCTTGGACACGCCCGTCACGCGTACGGTGATGTGCGGCATCATGAACATCGACCCCGTCGAGCAGTCCGCCAGGACGGCCAGAGGCTTGCCGCGTGTCTCCACGTCGAACGTCACCGACTTCTTACGGGAGGCGTCGAGCGTCGCCGTGGCGACCCTGCGGTAGACCGTCCCGTCCGCCTCCTGGAACCGAACCGGGATCCGGTCCGCGACGGACGCGGTGATCCGGTCGTCCTCGCCGGGTCCACGCGGGTTCAGAAGACTCCCCCACGCCACGACCGCCACGGCCGCGACGCCTGCGACGGCGACGGCGGTGACGGAGGCGAAGCGGCGGCGCCGGGCGTCACGCACCCGTGTGCGCAGCGACTCCCACGGGACCGGGCGCTCGACCGCGGTACGGCTGCGCTCCTCCAGAAGATCACGGAGATCTCGCCGGTCGATGGGCATGAGCCCTACCTCCTTGTCACGAACGTGGATGTGAACGAGTCGTCGACCCGTAGCTTGGTCAGTGCCTTACTGGTCTGGCTCTTGACCGTCCCGACGCTGCACCCCAGCGTCTCGGCGGTCTGGGCCTCGGTCATGTCCTCGAAGAACCGCAGCACCACCACGGCCCGCTGCCGGGCGGGCAGCCGTCCGAGCGCCTGCCAGACGATCTCGCGCTCATCGGCCCGCCCCATGTCGTCGGCCGCCTGTGTCCGGTCGGGAGGTGATCCGGTCGTGACCTCCACATGTCGCCAGCGCCGCCGCCACCACGACACGTGCACATTGACGATGATTCTGCGGACGTACGCCTCGCGTTCGTTCCCCAGACGCGGCCAGGCCAGCCACGCCTTCATCAGCGCCGTCTGCACCAGGTCCTCGGCCACCGCCCAGTCCCTGGTCAGCAGATAGGCGGTGCGGAGCAACCGTTGCCACGCCGCCGCAACGAACGCGTCGTATTCCGATCGATCCGCCATTCACAGGCCTCCCTCAGACAACAGTCACCCGTTGTACGCCGCCGGAGCGCGAGGAGGTTGCCCGCGCCGCGGTCCAGCGCTCGGAGTTCCATGTGGCGGGCGTCGTGTCAGGACGTCTTCGAACCCACTCCCGCCTGCGCGGGGTGGTTCTCCATGCCCTGAGAGCACCTGACCGAGGAAGTTCTGCCGTGCTTCAACTCTCGCTGTAGCCACGGCGAGGAGGGCGGGTTCCGCCGTTCAGGACATCTCTTCACGATCCCGGCCGGACGCCGGCGTGTGTTACCTCAAGATCGATAGGGTGTGTCCCCGCCTGTGGAAGGACCGCCTTGCCGAACTCTCCTGCGGTGTCGCGACCGGCGATGGCGGCCTGGACGGTGGCGGCGGGCCTCGCAGCCTTCCCGACCTGGGAGGAGTGGCGCTTCCGGCTTCACCCCGGTCCGAGCGAGATGCGCGAGTGCATGGGTTTCGCGTGGTCGGGAACGGGGCGGACGTCCGACGTCCGCAGGGCCGCGACGCCGGTCGCCGTCCTGACGAAGGCGGCGAGTGCCGGGGAACGGCTCTGCTCCGGCCACGTGAGCAGCATCGTCGTCGGCGGCGCGTCGAGCACGGGCACGCACACCACGTCGCCACCGGCGTAGGCGCGGGCGGACTCCGGCAGGACGGCGACGGTCCGCCCCATGGCGATCAGCTGCATCAGCTGCCCGGCGTCACGCACCTCGGGACCGTCACCGCCCTGGGGCAGACCCGCCCAGCGCGGCGTCACCTCGCCGTCCAGGTCCGTCAGGGTCACCGCCGTCCGTCCGGCCAGCCGGTGCCGTACCGGCATCACCGCGACCTGGCGTTCGACCAGCAGGTCCTCGGAGTCGAGTCCGGTCAGGTCCGGCCGGCCGTGCAGCAGCCCGACGTCGGCGGACCCGCTCCGCAGCAGGTCCGCCTGCTCGCCGAAGCCGCAGAACAGCACCTCGACCTCTGTCGCGTCCGGTTCCTTCGCGTAGGCGGCCAGGATGTCCGGCAGCATGCCACCGTCGCCGACGGCCTTCATCACCAGGGTCAGCCGAGGGTCGGGGCCACCTGCCCGCCGGGCGCGGCGAGCGGCCGCCGACAGTGCCGCCAGGGCCCGCCTGCCCTCGTCGAGCAGCACCTGTCCCGCCGCGGTGAGCGCGACCTTCCTGCTGGTCCGCTCCAGCAGCACGACGCCCAGGCGGCGTTCGAGCTGCTTGACGGCCCGGGAGAGGGGCGGCTGCGCGATACCGAGGCGCTGTGCCGCCCGGCTGAAGTTCAGCTCCTCGGCGACCGCCACGAAGTAGGCCAGCTCGCGAGCCTCCAACCCGTCCATACACCCACGGTATAGCTCATGACCGGATCGATCATGGTCTTCCGTGGCCGCCCGTGGTGAGGTCTGACCATGAAGGACACCACCGGCTCCATTTCGAAGATCGCTCTGATCACCGGCGCGAACAAGGGCATCGGGTACGAGACGGCCGCCCGGCTCGCCGCGCTGGGGACGACCGTTCTGGTCGCGGCCCGGGACCCGGACCGGGGCCGGGAGGCGGCCGAGACGCTGCGCGCCACCGGCGGCGACGCCCACCCGGTCACGCTCGACGTCACCCTCCCGGACACGGTCACGGCCGCCGCGGCGCTGGTCGAGCGGCGTTTCGGCCGTCTCGACATCCTGGTCAACAACGCCGGTGTCACCGGGAGCCTCGCCGGGCAGTCACCCGGCAGCGCCGACCTGGACACGGTGCGGGCGGTGTTCGACACCAACGTCTTCGGCGTGATCACGGTGACCGACGCGTTGCTGCCCCTGCTGTCGCGCTCTCCCGCCCCGCGGATCGTCAACGTCTCCAGCGGCGTCGGCTCGCTGACCGCCCACGCTCCCGGCGGATCGATGGCCTGGCTGCCGGGATCGGCCGCGTACGCCACCTCCAAGACCGCGCTCAACGCCCTGACCGTGCAGTACGCCAAGGACCTCCGCGAGGCCGGTGTGCTCGTCAACGCCGCCGACCCCGGCGGGTGCGACACCGACCTCACCAGGCCGACCGGGTTCCCCGTCCGGCGCACCGCCGCCCAGGGCGCGGCCGTCGTCGTACGGCTGGCGACCCTCGGGGCCGACGGTCCCACCGGCGGCTTCTTCGACGACGCCGACCCGGTGCCGTGGTGACCCCCTGCCGGCGTACCGGTGTACCGGTCGACGTGCTCGATCTCGCGGTGCCGATCGGGGATCGGCATCAGCCGAGGACCGTCGCCGAGCGTCCCTCGTCCACGGTGTACGCGCCCGCGGAGAGCGCGCCGCGGCTCACGGGGTCGAGGGTCAGCGAGACGACGCCACCGGGCAGCACGCGCGAGCTCTCCTCGACGGTCGCGAACGTCGCGGGCGTCGATCCGTCCGGGAACAGGCGCTTCCCCGTCCCGACGACGACCGGGTACTGGAGCAGCCGGTGGACGTCGACGAGTCCTGCCCGGTGCAGCGCCTGCACGAGCTGCCAGCTTCCGTGGACCTGGAGCTCCCTGCCGGGGAGCTCCTTGAGGCGGCGTACCTCGTCGACCAGGTCACCGCGCAGGACCGTCGTCGGGCTCCAGTCGGCCTCCTCGTCGGTCAGCGTCGAACTGACGACGTACTTCGGCAGCGTGTTGAGTTTCGTGGCGATCAGGTCGTCGGGATCGGTGACCTTCGACCAGTACCCGCCGAGCAGGCCGAAGCTCGTGCGGCCGAAGAGGAACGCGTCGGCCTCACGGAACCAGCCCTCGACGACCTCGGTGGTGTGCGCCGAGGCGTACGGGACGAGCCACCCGCCGCGGTCGAAGCCGTCGGAGCGGTCCTCGTCGGGGGCTCCGGGTCCTTGCATGACGTTGTCGAGACTGACGAAGGTGTTGACGCTGAGCAGCACGGTTCTCCAACCGGATTCGGGTCACGGACGGCGGGCCGGGGGGCGGCCCGCAGGCGGACACTAGCTGCCGGGCCCGGGGTGCCTCTTGTACAGGAACGACATCGCGGCATGGTCGCCCGCCTGCAGCTCGCGCGCGGTGCACCCGACGTAGCGACGTAGCGCGTGTGCGAGGTGGGCCTGGTCGAAGTACCCGAGCGTCTCGACGACCCTGTGCCAGTCGTGGCCGTCGCCCAGCATCATGGCGGCGGCGTTCGCGCGGTCGATCTGCGTCACGGCGGTCTGCGACAGCCCGGTGATCGCCCGGTGGCGACGCTGAAGGGTACGTCTGGTCGGGCCGGCCCCGGGACGCCCGGCGACGTGCTGCTCGTCCCCGAGGCGCGACCGCACCAGCAGACCCGCGTCCTGCAGTCGCAGGACGAAGTGCTCGACGTTCTCGTACGTCGGCGCCTCCCACTCCTCGCCGCCGATGACGACTCTGCCCGAGCCGGTCACCGGGAACGGCACGTACCCGTCGGTGATCGAGGCCGCGGGATGCGGCCTAAGGACCGCGCCGAGTGCGAATCGGATCCCGAGGAACTCGGTGTCCGGCGGGACCGGTGCGGTGGTCGCCCTCGTCTCCGGCCCGCGGAGGCCGACGAACAGGCGTCCCCGCGTCCGCGAGAGGATCACATGCGGGCAGGTGCGCGCCGCGGACGTCATCGTGCCCTCGACGTCGCTGCGGGTGCGCCATACGCGGTCGACGACGCTCGCGTCGATCTCGGTGCCGCGATGCTCGAACCGCAGGGCCATGGCCTCCTCCGCCTTCGTCGGGGTCCCGGTGGCGATGAATACATTCTCGACGAAGTACCGCCTGCGCCAGACGGTCCGAACGGTCCGAACGGGTCTGCGCCCGGTGACGGTCCCGCGGGCGATGATCGTCCTCATGCGCTCACGATGGTCTCCCCGGCATGGTCATCCTTCCGCGACGATCGACGGTCGCTTCTTATCGTCCGATCCTCCGATTCGCTTTCACGGTTCACGGACCTGATCCACGTCACTCGTCCTCACCGGTCTCGGGGCGGGCGAGGAGAGAGAACGGTGTGCACGGGCCGGAGAGGAGGGCGTACTCGGCCGGCATGCCGTCCAGGGTGCAGCCGAACTGGTCGAGGAGCTCGGGCCTCGGCCTGCCGTCGTGCCACCGGGGCCAGTAGGCGCCGACGACCCGGTCGCCCACCGCGAAACGCGTCACCTTCTCGCCGACGGCGACGACCTTCCCTGCCCCGTCGCTGACCGGGACGACGCCGGGCACCGACGGCAGGGCGTAGCACCGCCGCGGGATGAGCGCGTCGCGCCGGTTGAGCGAGACCGCGCGGACGAGGACGAGGACGTCGGTCGGTTTCGGCGTCGGTACCGGTTCCTCACGCGGCACGATCCCGCCGGCGGACCCGGGTCCCTCCAGCCGGTAGGAGCGCATGATCACCCCGCGGGCGGCCGGTTCACCCGACATCGGCGGGCTCACGCCTCGATGAACTGGTGGTCGGTCAGGATCCGGCCGTCCTCGTCGAGGACGAGGACCTCCAGGCCGGCGCCCGCCGGCTCACCGTTCTTCCCTCGGGGTGACGTGTTCGTGAACACCGCCGATCCTGGGCGCGACACGACGGCCCGGCAATTCCCTCCGGGGAATGGCCGTACGCCGTTCGCTGCGTTAGACAGGGTGCGGTGACCGGTACCTCGGAACGCGACGGGCTCGCCGGCGTCCTGCGCGAGTGGCGCGGGCGCCGCGGCGTCAGCCAGCTGGACCTCGCCCTGCGGGCCGGGACCACGCAGCGGCACGTCAGCTTCATCGAGAGCGGCCGGTCGGTGCCCGGCAGGGCCATGGTCGTACGGCTGGCCGAGTCGCTGGAGATCCCGCTCCGGGAGCGGAACGCGCTGCTGCTGGCCGCGGGCTACGCGCCCGCCTACCCGGAGACCCGGCTCGGCGATCCCGTGCTCCGGCCGGTCCGCACCGCGCTGGAGGGCGTCCTGCGGGGGCACCAGCCGTACCCGGCGGTGATCGTCGACCGGCACAGCGACCTCGTCTCGGCCAACGACGCGTTCTGGGCGCTGACCGAGGGGGTGGCGCCCCCGCTGCTCGCGCCGCCCCTCAGCGTCCCCCGCCTGTTCCTGGACCTCCGGGGCATGGCGCCGCGGATCGTCAACCTGGACGTGTGGGCCTGGCACGTGATCGACCACCTGCGGCTGGAGGCGGTGCGCAATCCCCGCGACCGGCTCTCGGAGCTGCTCACCGAGCTCACCGCGCTGGTCCCGGAGCGACCCCGCCACCCCGGACCGGATCACCTCGGCTTCGCCGTCCCGCTGCGGCTCCGCCTCGGCGGCGGCGAGCTGCGGCTGCTGACCACGCTGACCCACTTCGGGACCGCGGTCGACGTCACCGTCGCCGAGCTGCGGATGGAGGCGTTCCTGCCGGCCGACGCGGAGACCGCCTCCGCCCTCACGGCCCTCACCGGTCTCGGACGGCCCGCACCGGCCACGCCTCCGGGACCGCCCGACGGCGGCACCGCGCGCCTGAACACGCCTCCGGAACCGCCCGACGGTGACGCCGCGCGCCGGGTCACACCTCCGGGACCGCCCGGCGAAGCCGCTACGCGCCGGGCCGCGGGGCCGTCTCCCGTCTGATCCACTCCAGGTAGTCGGCCGTACCGGCCACGAGCGCGACGGCGACGATCTGCGGCACCTCGTAGGAGTGCAGCTCCCGCACGCACCGGGCCAGGTCCTCGAACCGCCCGGTGGTCGTCTTCATGAGCAGCAGCCACTCGCCTGAGCGCTGGACCTCCCCGGCCCACCAGTAGGCCGACTCGACCGGCGCGATGATCTGGCAGTCGGCCGACAACCGGCGCTCCACCACCGCCGCGCAGATCAGGTCGGCCTCCTGACGGCTCGCGGCGGTGACACGGACCTCGAGGCAGTCCGGAACACGTTCGATCATGCCGACACACTGCCCGATCGCCCCGCGGTCATCAACACGACCGTGCGGCGGGCCGTCGTACGATCCCCGTCCGGGGCACGGCTCCGGGATGCCCTGGCGGTGACGTGATGCCCCGGCGGTGACGTGATGTCATGGCGGTGACCAGGTGCCGCGGCATCGGGTGGAGGATCTCGTCCCGAAGCACGCCCGGCCGATGTCAAGACGGGGGCGCCGGCTCCGACCATCCGGTGGAAGGACCCACCGGGGTCCGGGACGACGGGAGAGACGAGATGAAGTTCGTACTGAACATGCACATGAACCCGGCGGTCTGGGAGTCTCTGACCGAGGACGAGCGCAACGAGGTCATGAACGGCCACTCCACGTTCATGGAGACGGTCACCGCGTCCGGTGAAATGATCATGACGCAGGGGCTGGCCGACCCGTCGCAGAGCGCCGTGGTGCGGGTCCGCGGCGGTCGGCCGGTGGTCACCGACGGGCCCTACCTGGAGGCCAAGGAGTACCTCGGCGGCTTCTACCTGATCGACTGCGAGAGCAGGGAGCGCGCGCTCGAACTGGCCGCCCTGATCCCCGACGCCGAGGTCGAGGGGATGGGCATCGAGGTGCGGCCGGTCATGTTCTCCGCCGGGCGGCTGGACGTGTGACGGCCGGCGAACACGCGACCGAGGACCTGCTGCGCGAGCTGGCGCCGCAGGTCCTGGGCGTGCTCGTGCGCCGCCACGGCCGGTTCGAGGAGTGCGAGGACGCCGTGCAGGAGGCCGTCCTGGCCGCGGCGGTCCAGTGGCCCGCCGAGGGCGTCCCGGACAACCCTCGCGGCTGGCTGGTCACCATCGCCTCGCGCAGGCTGGTCGACCAGGCCCGCAGCGACAGCGCCCGCAGGGCCCGGGAGATCAGGGTCGTCGCGCAGGAGACCGAGCCCGAGGTCCCGGACGTCGACGACACGCTGACGCTGCTGTTCCTGTGCTGTCACGCGTCGCTGACCCCGGCGTCCCAGACGGCCCTCACCCTGCGGGCCGTGGGGGGCCTGACCACCGCCGAGATCGCCCACGCGTTCCTCGTCCCCGAGGCCACCATGGCCGCCCGCATCAGCCGGGCCAAGCAGCGGGTCAGGGCCGCGGGGAGCCGGTTCGCCATGCCCGCGCCGCACGAGTGGCAGGAGCGGCTGGACGTCGTGCTGCACGTGCTGTACCTCATCTTCAACGAGGGGTACACCGCCACCTCGGGCGGCGACCTGCACCGCACCGACCTGTCCCACGAGGCCGTCCGCCTGACCCGCATGGTCCACCGGCGGCTGCCCGAGGACGGCGAGGTGGCCGGGCTGCTGGCCCTCATGCTCCTGACGGACGCGCGCCGCGCGGCGCGCGTCACCCCCTCGGGGGACCTGGTCCCCCTGGCCGACCAGGACCGCACCCTCTGGGACGGCGACCTGATCGCCGAGGGCGTCGCCCTCGTCACCGAGGCGATGGGTCCAGGCTCGATGAGTATGGGCGTCGACTCCCGCGTCGGCCTCGTCACCGGGGCGATGGCGCGGCCCCCTCTCGGGCCGTACCGGCTGCAGGCGGCCATCGCGGCGACCCACGCGAGCGCGGAGCGGGCCGAGGACACCGACTGGAGGCAGGTCCACGTCCTGTACCGGATCCTCGAACGGGTCGCGCCCAACCCGATGGTCACGCTCAACCGGGCGATCGCGCTGGCCGAGATCGAGGGGCCCGAGGCCGGGCTCGGCCTGCTGGCCACCCTCGACGGCGACGACCGGATGGCCGGCCACCACCGCCTGCACGCCGTCCGCGCCCACCTGCTGGAGAAGACGGGCGACCTCGCGTCCGCCCGTGAGCACTACGGCAGGGCCGCGCGCGGCACCGCCAGCCTCGCCGAACGCCGCTATCTCGAATCCCGCGCCCGCCGCCTGCGCGCGGCCGGAGACCCGCCCGCACAAGAACATGTGACGTAGGTCACACGCCGTACCGCGAACCTTCGCCGTCCGTACGGGTGAAAGCCGGGTGATCGACGCACGGGGACGGGAGCACCATGTGATCACTGAGGAATCCGGCAGGGTCGACGACGCCGAGCTGATACGGCGCTCGGAGAGCGTCCCGGAGGCGTTCGCCGACCTGTTCGACCGGCACGCGCCCGCCCTGCGGCGCTACGTCGCCCGGCGGCTGGGGTCCTCCCTGGCCGACGACATCGTCTCCGACGCCTTCCTGACCGCCTTCCGGCGCCGCCACCGCTACGACGCGGCCCATCCCGACGCGCGGCCCTGGCTGTACGGCATCACCGCCCGGCTCATCGGCCGGCACCGCAGGACGGAGGTCCGGTTCTACCGGGCGCTGGTCCGCAGCGGCGTCGACGAGATCGCCGAGCCCTACGCCGAACGCGTCGACGACCGGGTCGCCGCCCAGCAGGCCGGGCTGGCGGCGGCACTGGCGAAGCTGTCCCCCGGCGACCGGGAGGTGCTGCTCCTCGTGGCCTGGGCCGACATGTCGTACGAGGACGTCGCCCGCGCGCTGGACATCCCGGTCGGCACCGTCAGATCACGCCTGCACCGGGCCAGGGCCAGGACGCGCCGGGCCCTCGGTGGTTCCAACCCCGTGACGACCCGAGAGGAGTCTTTCGATGGATGACCTGCGATCGCTGCGCGAGTGGCGTGCCGAGGTCCCCGAGCCGGATCGGGACTGGGTCGTCCAGGAGCGGCGGCGGCTGCTGACGCGGATGCGGCGGAACAGGTGGGCACCGGGGCGCCGCCTGCTCGTCGGCGTGGCGGCGGGGGTCACCGCCGTGCTCGCCGTGCTCGCCGTGACCGTCCTGCGGCCGGAACCGCCCGCCCCCGACCCGGTGAGCCTGCCGCCGGTCGTCCGGCTCGACTCCGACGTGGTGCTGGCCCGCGCCGCCGAGGTGGCGGGCAGGCGGAAGGGCGACCGGACGCCCCTGCCGACGCAGTGGCAGTACACCAGGACGCTGGACAAGCAGCCGAACTCGGACACGGTCGAGACCCGGGAGGGATGGATGCGCTACGACGGCGCGCAGAGCGCCGGCTTCGACGAGAACGGCGAACTGGTCGTCGAGGACGTCCCCCCGGACCCTGGGGACGACGACCTGTCACCGCAGCAGTACGACGCCAAGCTCCGCGAGCTGCCGACCGACCCGGAGAAGCTGCTGGCCAAGGTCACCGGCGACCGCCACTGGATCGACTACCCCCGGGAGGAGAGCGGCCCGGAGAACGCCGAACCGGACGACGCCCGCGCCTACCGGGTGATCATGCTCTATCTCAGCAGGTACGGCTCGATGCCACCGCGGCTGGAGGCGACCCTGTTCCGGGCCCTGGCGCGCATCCCGGGCGTCCGGATCGAGCAGGGCGTCGTCGACGCCGCGGGCCGCGCCGGCCTGGGCCTGTGGAAGGAGGAGCCCGGCGACCAGGCCTCACGCCGCTACTTCATCCTCGACCCGGGCACCTACCGCTACCTGGGGGAGCAGACGGTCTGGCTGCGCGACGAGTTCCTGGGCGACAGCGAGCCCGCCTTCCACAAGGGCGCGGTGTGGAGGACGGCCCTGCTGTCGTCGGTGATCGTCGATCGTCCGGGGCAGCGCGGCTGAGCGCTCGTCGTACGGTCCGAGGAACCCGACGCCCGCGCCGCGGGCGGACCGCCGCCCGCGGCGCCCATGTCGCGATGGAGCGTGCTCGTGCTGACCAGGATCTGGGCGATGTCCCGCGCAGCCCGGGTACGGCCGCAGGTGAACGCCGTGCCCGCAGCCGGTTCCAGACGGTGATCATGAGCCAAGGCGTAGGGCGGACCGCGCCGCCCGGCGGGTCCCTCGGCTCAGCGGAGAAGCCCCGACTCGTGGGCGAGGATCGCCGCCTCGACCCGGTTCCGCACACCGAGACGGACGAAGATCGCGCTGACGTAGCCCTTGACGGTGCCTTCGGTGAGGAAGTGTTCCGCCGCGATCTCCGCGTTGGACCTGCCCCGCGCCAGGGAGACCAGGATCCGGCGCTCACCGGGGGTGAGCCCGGCGAGGGCACCGTGCCCGGGAGGTCGCGGTCCGGCGGGACGGGGCAGCCTGCGGATGAGCCGGGCGGCGACATGGGGCGAGAGGCAGGCGCCACCGGCCGCGGCCGCCCGGATGCCGTTGATGAGCTCGTACGGGTCCCCGGACTTGAGGAGGAAGCCGTTCACGCCGAGCCGGAGGGCACGGTCGACGTAGGCGTCCTCGCCGAAGGTGGTGAGGATGACGATGACCTGCTCCGGAAGGTCCTCGCGGATCCGTTCCGCCGCGGACAGCCCGTCGCCGCCCGGCATGCGGATGTCCATCAGCACGACGTCCGGCTCCCGGGCCGAGACGGCGGCGACGGTGCCCGGTCCGGTGGACGTCTCGGCGGTGACGGCGATGTCGGGGGCGCTGGACAGGATGTCCCGGATCTGCCGTCGGACGACGGGCTCGTCGTCGGCGACGAGGACGCGGATCACATCCACGACCGGCGCCGCAGGTCGGTCGTGCGGACCACGGTTCCGCCCCGGTAGCAGATCTCGAAGGTCGCCAGGCCGAGCGGGAAGTTCCCGTCGGTGTAGTGGTCGCATCGCCAGCCGACCGGACGGGGCGGGGACGGTACCAGGCGGACGACGGCTTCGAGCGGCGGCAGGAGGGGAGCCACCTCCGCCTCGCTCATCCCGGCGGAGACGAGCGCGAAATCCGTCTCCTCCATGGTGGTGTCGTGGACCGACCACCCGTAGAAGGCCACCAGGGCGGCGATCGCGGCGAGCGCGGGAGGAAGCGTCCTTCGCAGGAGCACCAGCAGGGGGGAACGCCGCGCGAAGGACCGCGGCGGGCCCGCCGCCGGGCGAGGCCGGTGCGGGAGCGACGCGACGAGGACGAACTCGCCCTGGCCGGCCGCCGCCTCGACGGTGCCGCCGATCGCGGAGATCCGCCGTTCCAGCGAGGCGATCCCGCGTGGCGCCCTGTCGGGCCGCCCGGGCGGCAGGTCCGGCTCCGCCGGGAGATCGTTCCGTACGGTGACCGTGTCCGCCGGGAGATCGTTCCGTACGGTGACCGTGACGCTGCCGGACGGGGTCGTGCCGACGTCGACGTGGATCACCCGTCCCGGGGCGTGCCGCGTCGCGTTGGTGAGAGCCTCGCGAAGGATCAGGTACAGGTGGCGCCGGACCGGAGCGGGGTGGTCATCGCCCAGCACCCCGGTGTGGACGATCTCGGCGCCGGCGTCGATCGCCCGGTGCAGCAGGGCCTCGATGTCGTCGTGCTCCTCCCGGGACGTCAGGCGGCCGGGATGCAGCACGCCGAGGATCTCGTGGAGCTGTTCGACCGCCCGCTCGGCGTCCCGGCGCAGGGCGGCGGCGGTGTCCGCCGCCCTCCCCTCGGCGTGGACCTGCAACGCCCCCGCCCGGAGTGCCATGACGCTCAGGTGGTGGCCGAGCGTGTCGTGCATGTCCTCGGCGATGCGGGAGCGTTCCTGAGCCGCGACGGCCTCGATCGTCTGCGCGTGAAGGTCGCGGCTGATCCGCCGGAACCGTACGACGAGGCCGAGGCAGGCCGCGAGGAGCGCGAGCAGTGCCTGCGCGCCGAGGAGGACGAGGGTGTTCGCCGACGCGACCCAGTAACCGACGACGGCGACCTCGGCCGCGACGCCGAGCCCGAGGAGGACGCCGCCGCCGCGCGGAGCGGACAGGCGCATGTGCGCTCCCTCCTTGGCGTCACGCCGGGCCGGATCACGCGTCACGCCGGGCCGCGTCACGCGTCCGCCGGGTCGGATCACGCGTCACGCCGGGTCAGAGCCCACGACGCGCCGGCGAAGAGCGCCGCGGCCCAGGCGGCGACCACCAGCAGCCCCGCGATCGGAGGATACGTGCCCTGACCGGCTCCGAGGAACTCCGAGACGGCCCCCGCCGGTGTCCAGGCGGCGACCGACGGCAGCGCGAGCGTGCCGACGAGCAGCACGACCGCGACCGCGAGGGTGCCGACCGCGCTCCGGATCAGCGCGCCGAGGGCCACGACCAGGACGGCGCTCACCGCGAACAGCGCTCCGGCACGAAGGCCGGTGACGGCCGCCACCTCGGACGTCGGTGCGGCGTGCCCGCCCAGCGTCAGGTGTGCCAGCGCCGTGGCGAGACAACCGGCCAGCGCCCCCGCGGGAAGGCCGGCACCGGCCGCGACCGCCGCCTTGGCGGCCAGGACGAGGACCCGCCGGGGCTCGGCCTGGAACGTGGCCAGGATGCCGGCGGTCGCGTACTCCGAGGTGATCGTGATCATGGCGAACGCCGCGAACACCACGAGGCCGAACTGGACGGCGGGTCCTGCGGCGTCGCTCGCCGCCATCGTGTCGGCCGTGCCGTGCTCACCGGTGCCGAGGCCGTGGACGAAGTCGTTCACCAGCGTGCCGGCGATGCCCACCACGGTCAGCACCGCACCCGCCAGGCAGAACCAGGGCGACCGGATCGACCAGGTCCTGCCCCACTCCGCTCTCAACGCGCCGATCATGCCGCCGTTCCCCCTGTCGTAGCGGTCGTGTACTCCACGTCGTCCTGGACGAGCCGCAGGTACCCCTGTTCGAGGGTCATCGGTACCGTCGCGAGGGTGTGGAGCGGGACGCGATGGGCGAAGGCGATGTCTCCGACGGCCTCCGCGGACCCGCCGCCGACGGTCAGCTCGCAGGGGCCCGACGTCTCCGGGGTCATGCCACGGGCCCGCAACGCCCGGGTGAACGCGGTGAGGTCGAGGCCCGCCGGGGTCCGTACGATCACACCGTTCTCCGCGCCCGCGGTGAGCTCGGAGACGGGGCAGTCGGCGAGCAGGCGGCCCCGGCCGAGGACGACGACGCGGTCGGCCGTCTGGTGCATCTCGGCCATGAGATGGCTGGACACCAGGACGGTACGGCCGTCGGCGGCGAACCTCCGCAGGAGCCCGCGCATCCACCGCACGCCGTCGGTGTCGAGGCCGTTGACCGGCTCGTCGAGGACCAGGATCCGCGGGTCACCGAGGAGAGCGGCCGCGATGCCGACCCTCTGTCCCATTCCCAGCGAGAAACCGCCCACCCGCCTGCGGGCGACGGCCGTCAGCCCGACCTCGTCGAGAACCTCGTCGACCCGGTGGGCGGGAATGCCGTTGTAGCGCGCCAGCCCCAGGAGGTGCGAACGTGCCGTCCGCCCCGGGTGGGCGGCACGGCCGTCCAGATGCGCGCCCACGACCCGCAGCGGGTTCCGCAACCGCGCGTACGGGATGCCGCCGATCGTGACCTCTCCCGAGGTCGGCCGGTCCAGGCCGAGCAGGAGCCGCATCGACGTCGACTTCCCCGCGCCGTTCGGCCCGAGAAGGCCGGTGATGTGCCCGGGGCGGACCGTGACGGTCAGACGGTCCACGGCGACCTTGTCCCCGTACCGCTTCGAGACGCCCTTGAATTCGATCATGGCGTCAGCCTGCCGCGTTCCCGGTCGCCGCCGACACCGACGAAAGTAAGGAATCCGCGGTCCCCGTACGCACCGTCCTCGCTCACGCGCTCCTCGTGCGCGTGGTTCTCGTACGCATGGTCCTCGTACGCGCCGCACCCGGTCGGCGGGAGGGGAGACGGCCGGCTCAGTGGCGGGGGATGCCCAGGGTGACGAGCAGGTCCTCGTGGAGCTGGAACCACACGTTGTGGTAGGACGCGAGGTCGTCCGTCACGTACCGCGGCTCACCGGCCCTGGCGCGGGTGAGCGCGTCGGCGAGCCGGGTCCGGTACCTGCGGAACCGGAGCATCGTCGCGTACAGGTCCGCGCAGGCGATCTCGGCACGCCGGTCGAGGTCGCCGAGAAGGTTCAGGACGCGGGCGTCGTAGGCGGGGTCGTCGTGTTCGTTGAGGGTCACGGCACCGTCGGCGGACCGCATCTGCCAGGCCGTGCACAGGTCGAGCAGCTCCGGGTTGAGCACGAGGAAGTCGTCGTACACCCTGGACACCGTGGCGCGGGTGCCCGCCGCGTCCAGCTCGGCGGCGATCCGCTCGGTGTCGGCGGCGCGGCCGGCCTCGGTGAGCCCCCACCCGCCGAAGTCACCCGGGGTACGCGTGACCAGGCCGGCCACGGCGAGGTCGATCAGCTCGGACTCGACGTCGGACTCGGACAGCCCCGTCGCCTCGGACACGCGGGAGAGGTCGACGAACCCGAGACAGCGGAGCGCGTGGAGTGTCAACAGGTCCACGCTGGTCGCGTGGGGCGGGTTCGGCACGTCGATATGCTACCTCGATGGCCTGGATTCACCCGATCTCGGCGGAGGCCGGGGAGACCGCGAGCGTCCTGGGCGGCAAGGGGTACGGCCTCGTCGTGCTGCGCCGCCTCGGCCTGCCCGTACCTCCCGGGTTCGTCATCGGCACCGGGGCGTGCCGCGCCTTTCTTCGTGACGGGCGGTTCCCCGAGGGCCTGGACGCCGAGCTGGCGGCCGCCGTCTCGGGACTTGAGGCCACCACGCGACGACGCCTCGGCGGGACCGAGCGGCCGCTGACGGTGTCGGTCCGCTCGGGCGGCAGCGTGTCGATGCCCGGCATGATGAACACGATCCTCAACGTCGGCCTCACGACCGGGACCACGGCCGGGCTGGCGGCCGAGACGGGTGAGCCGCGGTTCGCCCTCGACGCGCGCCTGCGGTTCCTGTCCGGTTACGCCTCGGCCGTCTTCGGCGTGGGGCCGGAGAGCCTGGAGGCCGTCGTGCGCCGGGCCACCGGCCGGGGCGTCGGCGTCGAAGGCGGGGGCGGGGGCGCCGGGGGTGGTGACGGTGTCGGGGTCGGGGGCGGGGGTGGCAACGGTGTCGGGGGTGGCGTCGGTGTCGGTGAGGGCGTCGGCGAGGAGGCGCGCCTGGCCGCGGCGATCCGGGGCGTCGAGGCCCTCGTCCGCGAACGGGCCGGTGAACCGGTCCCGGACGACGCGGCGCGTCAGCTGGAGCCGGCCGTCAGGGCGGTGTTCTCGTCCTGGGACACGCCGCGCGCCAGGACCTACCGCGAGCTGCACGGCATCCCGCACGACCTCGGCACGGCCGTCGTCGTACAGGCCATGGTGTACGGCAACCGCGACGACCGCAGCGGCACCGGTGTCGCGTTCAGCCGTGACCCCAACACCGGTGAGAACGTCCCGTTCGGCGAGGTCCTGTTCGGCCACCAGGGCGAGGACGTCGTCTCCGGGCGCTCGGCGACCCGGCCGCTGCCCGATCTGGCCGACCGGGAGCCGCGGGTGTGGGACGACCTGCTCAGGGCCCTGAACCGGATCGAGGAGCACTACCGCGACGCCTGCCACGTGGAGTTCACCTTCGAGGCGGGCGAGCTGTGGGTGCTGCAGGTACGGGCCGGCGGCCTCTCCGGGCGCGCCGCCGTCCGCGCCGCGGTCGACCTCGCCGACGAGGGCGTCATCGGCCGCCACGACGCGCTGCTCCGTGTCTCCCCGCGGCACCTGCGACACGCCCGCACCCCCCGGATGGAGGTGACCGGCGCGACCGACGTACTGGTCCGGGGCACGGGAGCCTGTCCGGGCGTCGCGGCCGGAAGGGTGGCGACCACCGCCGACCGGGCGGTGCGGATGGCCGCCACCGGCCCGGTCATCCTGGTGCGCCCGCACACCTCCCCGCTCGACATGCACGGCCTGGCCGCGGCCGCGGGAGTCGTCACCGCCGGTGGCGGACCGGCCAGTCACGCCGCCGTCGTCGCGCGGGCGATGGGCAAGCCCGCCGTCGTGGGAGCCACGGACCTCACGGTCGACGTCGCCGCCGCCTGCGTGCGGGCCGGTGGGCGTACCGTCCCGGAGGGCACGTTCGTCACCGTCGACGGGACCGGCGGGGAGGTCGTCGTCGGCAGCGCCCGCGTCGTGACGTCCGGCACCGACCCCCACCTGCGCCGCCTGCTGGCGTGGGCCGACGAGGTCACGGGCGTCCCGGACGGCGCCCGGGGCGGTGACCCGGGGCCCGCGAGCGGCTGTGCGAGTGACGTCGCGGGCGACTCCGCGAGCGGTTCCGTGAACGACGTCGCGAGCGGCTCCGGCGACGGTTCCGTGAGCGGCTCCGATGACGGTTCCGTGAGCGGCTCCGGTGACGGTTCCGGTGGTGACGAGGTGGAACGTCTCACGGCGGCCCAGGCCGTCCTCCGCCGCGCCTGACCTCTCCCGTTCGCTCCCCGGCGCGTTCGGCCGGGATCCAGGAGGACGATGCCGGAGGGGCGGCGGGAGGTCACCGCTCGACGGCCAGCTTCACCCCCAGGCCGACGAAGATCCCTCCTGTCGCGACGTCGATGCGGCGGCGAGCGGCCGGCCGGTGGCGCAGCCACCCGCCGATCCGGCCCGCGAGCACGCCGACCGCGCCGTCGACGATGAACTCCAGCACGATCAGGATCGTCCCGAGGATCGCGAACTGCAGCCACACCCGGCCCAGGGCCGGGTTGACGAACTGGGGCAGGAAGGCGATGGTGAAGGTGACCATCTTCGGGTTCAGCAGGTTGGTCATCAGGCCGCTGAGATACGCCCGGCGGCCCGACATCCCTTCGCCGGAGGCCGCCGTGTCCAGCTGCCCCTCCTTGCGCTTACGGATCATCTGGACACCCAGGTAGATCAGGTACGCGGCCCCGACGATGCGGACCACCGTGAACGCGGTCGGCACCGCCTCGAAGAGCGCGGCCAGCCCCACGGCGGCCACGGCGACGTGCACGGCCTCGCTGGTCGCCACCCCGGCCGTGGCGAACAGCCCGGCACGCGGGCCCCCGCGCATCCCGCACCCCAGGACGAACAGCATGTCCGGGCCGGGGGTGATCATGGCGATGATCGTGGTCACGGTGAAGAGCACGAGCAGATGCTGATCGATCGGCATATGAGGATCGTCGCACACGGGTCGTCGCCCGGCCGAGGCGATTTCCGCCTTTCCCGCCCTTCCGGCCCTTCCAGCCCTTCCGGCCCTTTCCGCCCGACCTTACAGCGGTCTCACAGCGGCCTCAGCGGCCTCGCAGCGGCCGAAAACCGGTTGCCGGGGGACGGGGGGCGTGTGGCAGGGTCACCCGATGCCTGTTTCTCGCCGTGACGTGCTGCGCTGGCAGTTCGACCTGACCTGGTCGTTGTTCGAGTTCCACCTGGACCGGCTGACGGAGGAGGACGTCCTGTGGGAGCCCGCCTCCCTCTGCTGGACGGTACGCCCCGGCGCCGACGGGGTGTGGAGGCCGGACTGGGAGGAGTCCGAGCCCGACCCCGTCCCGGTCCCCACGATCGGCTGGATCGGCTGGCATGTCGGCTGGTGGTGGTCGACGGCCATCGACCACGCCCGGAAAAGGACGCCGCGCCCGCGCGAGGACATCGAATGGCCCGGTGACCGGGAGTCGGCCGTCGAATGGCTGCGCGGCCTCCGTACGGAGTGGCTCGCGGTGCTGGACGGGTTCACCGACACCGACCTGGACGCCACCGCGCCGTTCCCGTGGCAGGACGCCCCCGAGCTGACCGTCGCGCACATGGTCGCCTGGGTGAACGCCGAACTGATGAAGAACGTCGCCGAGATCGGCCAGCTCCGCCTGGTGCGCGCCGCGTCGGCGGGGTGAGAGGGTGACGGATCGTGGGCGAGGGAACCGGCCCGGCCGATGGGACGGCCGCCTGAGATCGCGTCGTCCGCCCGGACGTGGACGATCCCGTTCGCGGGGCCGGCGACAGGAGAGGTGACCGTCCATGCGCATCGGGTTCGCGGTACCGCAGTTCGGGGTCCACGCCGACCCCGACCTCATCGGCGAGGTCAGCGGGACGCTGGAGACCATGGGCTACGACAGCCTGTGGGCCGGTGACCGCATCCTCCGGCCCCTCTCGCCCAGCGATCGCTACCTGGGCGGCGACGGCGTGATGCCGCCCGAGTACGCGACGAGTTTCGACCCGCTGTCGGCGCTGACGATCGCCGCGCTCAACACCCGCCGGGTACGGCTGGGAACCAGCACGCTCAACGCGCTGTGGCATCCGCCCGTCCTGCTCGCGCGCGGCCTGACCTCGCTGGACCTGCTCAGCCACGGACGGCTGGACGTGGGCATCGGCCTGGGCTGGCTGCGCGACGAGTACGCCGCGGCGGGCGTGCCGTGGGCGGCCCGGGGAGCCAGGCTGGAGGAGACCCTCGACCTGATGGAGTCGGTCTGGACCTCGGAGGTGGTGGAGCATCGGGGACCGCTGTGGACGGTGCCCCCCTCGCACGTCGACCTCAAACCGTTCCAGAGGCCGCGCCCGCCGATCCTGCTCGCGGGTTTCACCCCCTCGGCCCTCGAACGGGTCGGGCGGCGCGCCGACGGCTGGCTCGGGGTCGCCATGCCGCTGCCGTACCTGAAGGCGCTGTGGGGCATGGTCTGCCGGGCCGCCGAGGAGGCGGGCCGGGACCCCTCAGGACTGCGCCTGGTGATGCGGGTCAACGCGGAGATCACCGCGCGACCGGCCGAAAAGGACCGGGCGCCGCACGTCGGCACCGTGGAGCAGGTCAGCGAGTACATCCTGGCCGCGAGGGAGGTGGGAGCCGACGAGGTGTTCATCGACGTGCAGACCACGACCTCCTCCCGCGCCCGCCTCCTGGAGATCGCGGAGGACTTCGCCGGGCGGCTGAGCGCCGCTCGATGAGCGCGCGACCCCGGCGGGGGTGTCGTGCCCGACGGTCATCGGGCACGACATCCCGTTCTCGTTCCTGCCCTCACCCGTCGCGGGGCCGGGCCACCGGCGTACGGGCCCGGTGGCACGTACGCCGGTGTGCGGATCCGGCGGCCCGTACCCACGGGCCGGTGGGCCGCGGTCCCGCCCGCGCGGCGCCCGTGCGGACCTACGGAACGCACATGATCGACGGCTTCGCCGTACCGGTGAGAGCGGTGATCATGCTGGTGTCGGGAGCGCAGACCGCCGTGCCGAGGCCGAAGGCCCCGGCGAGGCCGACGGAACCGGCCGAGCACGGCCGGCCGGCGTACCCGGTGTACCCGGCGACACCGAGGGAGCATGCCGATCCGGAGTGGCCGGCCGGTACGGCGAACCCGATGGACCCGAGCGAGCCGAGTGAACCGATCGGGCTGATCAAACCGATCGGACCGGCGGGGCCGGTCAGGTCGATCGACCCGATGGATCCGTCCGAGACGATCGAGTAGCCGGGACCGATCGAGGCGATGGATCCGACCGAACAGACGGGGCTGACCGGGGTCAGCCGGATCGCGGAGACCGCGGGAGCGACGGACATGCCGGAGCATGCGACCGGCTGGACCGGCTGCGAGACTCCTGCCGCCCCCTTGGGACCCACCGGTCCTGCCGGACCTCTGAGCCCGGTCGCCCCCTTGAGACCCGCGGGCCCGGCCGGTCCTCTGAGCCCCGCCGGACCCGCCGGACCCGCCGGTCCTCTCGGTCCCGGAACGGTCACGACCTTCGGCGCGCTGAGAACGGTCGCGCGTCCCGCCGGTCCCGCGGGACCGATCGCTCCGGCCGGTCCCGCCGGTCCTGCGGGGCCGATCGCACCCCCGGGCCCTGCGGGTCCCGCCGGCCCTGTCGTTCCCGCCGGTCCCGGCACTCCCGCGGGTCCTGCCGGCCCTGCCGGTCCCGCGGGACCGATCGCTCCGGCCGGTCCTGCGGGGCCCGGCACTCCTGCGGGTCCGAGGGTGGCGGACGTGGAGGAGGTGGCGGTGTTCGTCCCCGGCGCGCCCGTGCCCTTCACGGTTCCCGTGGCTGCGGGGCCCGCGTTCGTCACGGCTCCCGGGACCACCGCCGGGCCGACCAGGCCGGTGAGCCCGGCGGGTCCGGGAGGCCCGGGAGGTCCCGGAGGTCCGGGAGGCCCGGGCAGGCCGCGCGGGCCACGTTCTCCCCTCCAGTCGTGGTGCCGGCCGTGACACCCGCAGCGGCGATGCGTTCTACGGCACCCACAATGCCGGTTTCGATGAAGAATGGGCTTTTCGTCCTGATGTACGGATCTGTGAAGAAGGCCGGTTCCGCCGCTGTCGCCGTGAGGTGCGGACGTGAGGGCCCCGCCCGGCTCGATCGTGGCGTTCGCCGGTGCCTGGTTCGACGACATCACGAGGACGCCTGCCATCGTCGCGACGGCCAAGGCGCCGATACGCTTGCTGGAGAGGAGGGATGACACCCACCTGCTATTGCGAGGAAGCAATTGATTTCCCCATGTCTTGCTAATTCCGAAAAGTCCGGATCCGTCACGCAGTCACGGAAGTGACAGCGAATAGGAGATACCCGGGCCTTATGGGGGCAACGCACCTGCATAGTTGAGGAAGGGCAAATAAACAGTGGGGCGAAGGAAAATCTACTCTCGTCCGGGTTTTGGTGTGATTTGATGGCTTATTCGGCCGTAGGGGTGATAGAGGTTTTCGTACTTTTGGATCGGAGGGTTTTTTCCCGGAAGGGCCCAGGGCCGCTTCGGGGTGCCCGGCCCGATGCCGGTACGGGGCCGCTTCTTCTCGTCGCGCCGTACCGGCACCGGGCGGATGTCACCGGCTCGTACCGGCCCTGACCGGGTGTCGCCTCCCGCGCCGTGCCGGAACCGGACACCGGAGGCCACCCGCGGGTCTCATTGCTCGCGAATGATGATCTCCGGGAACGACGGGTCGTTCTGGAGGTCCCTGAGCAGCCTCTCGGAACGGGTGAGACGCTCGCGCTCCGGGCGCCGGCTCTCTGCGTAGCCGCCCCTGTGGCCGCGGTAGCGGTCGGGGGGACGTACCTGCTGGCGTTGCGACCGTCCGCGCCACCTGTCGTAGGGGCGCGCCTCGCGGCCGCGGTCCCGGTACTGGCGCCGAGAGGGGTCGGGGTAGGGGGCGGACAGGCCGCCGGGAGCGCCCGCCGCGCTCGGCTGTGAGATCGAGCCGGGCGAGCACTCCTGTGCCGCGGCGGCGTTGACCGGCTGGGCCGACGTCATGAGGATGGCGGCGAACGCCGCGACGGCCAGAACGCCCACCCGCCTGCCGGAGACCGGCTCCGATATCCCTCTGCTCTTTCGAGGAAGCACGTTATTTCCCCATCTCGTTTCTGATTCCGAAAACATCTGATACACCTCGCTACCCCATAAGTGGTAGTAGCTAGGAGATACCCCTCGGTCAGTGAGATAGGGCATTGAAAAGGTTGAGGCAGGGCAAACAAATGACACCCTGAAGATCAATGATGGTTTATCTATTCCTATTTGCTCTTTTATCCTAATTCTTCACGTCGCGGGGGATCCGGTGCCGTTCCGGGCCGCGGATCCGCGCCGTTTCCGGCACCCGGCCGGATCCGTTCCCCGTCCCCGTCGTCGGGCGGCCGGATCCGTTCCCCTTTCCTGGACGGCCGGATCCGTTCGCCGTCCCGCCACCGGGCCTCCCCGGTGGCCGCGACACGGTGCGTTCCGGCGCCTGCGAGGTGCACCGTGTCGCCGTCCGGTCCCGCGGGGCGTCAGAGCCGGGCGCGGGGGTCCGCCAGAAGCGGACGGGTCAGACGTACGGTGATGAACTCATTGTCATCGGGCTTACCCGGAGTGCGGCCTGCCGAGAACGGGAAGTTGTTGTCGTCGAGCACGCCCAGCGTGCGGTCGTCGAGGATCACCACGTCCTCGATGGTCTGGAACGGGAAGCGGAAGGTCTCGCCGGAACCGCCGAGCCGGCGCGGGTCGGCCAGGTCGAGCAGGTCCGCGACGAGGGTCTTGCGCAGGTCCGGGTGGCGGAGGTCCACCAGGTAGATGCGCTTGGTCAGGGCCGCGTCCCCCTGCAGGTTGTCGCGCTCGATGACCAGGAACCGGTGACGGTCGACCGCGATCATGTCCCCGATCGCGTTGTCGGGGCTCTCCAGCCGGTAGGTCCACGTCCTGCCGGTGTACGCCCTCCCGCGCAGGTCGAACTCGTTGATCCGCAGCGTCCCGGCGGTGTCACCGGTCACCGTGCCCTCCAGCATCGGGTACAGCGTCCTGCCGTCGACCGAGCGCGCCATGCCCTCGAAGCCCTTGCTCCGGCCGAGGTTCGGCTGCTCGCCGTCGAGGGACGGGTTCTCCGGTGCCTTCACGCCGGGCAGCGGCACCGGTGCCTCCAGCAGCCTGCCGGAACGGGAGAAGTGCAGCAGGAACGGGCCGAACTCGTCCCCGATCCAGTAGGTGCCGTCGAAGGTCCGGACGATCGACTCCACGTCGAAGTCGGCGCCGGTCAGCTTCCGGTCCGCCCGGGTGAGCGGCCAGGTGACGTGCCCGTCGGGGTCGCTCAGGTCGAAGCCGCCCAGCAGCGCCACCGTGCCACGCCGGAAGTCGGGCTTGATCCTGTGCACCCGCAGCAGGAAGTCGGCGCTGTTGGACTTGGAGCCGTAGCCGTTGTCCGACAGCACGTCGAAGGTGCCGTCGTGCCGCCGCACGATGCCGCTGAACCCCTGCACCGGCTGCCCGGTGAACGGCGGGGTCACGCCGTTGACCGGGGCGGTGCCCAGCTGCGTCCCCGAGGGCTCGCTGCCGGGTACGAAGGTCAGCGCGGGCAGGGAGGCGAAGCCGGTCAGCGTGGCGCGGCCGAACCGGTGGCCACCGGAACCGTGCCTGTCCGAACCGGACCGCTCCGCGTCGGCCTGCCGGGTGGGGGCCGGGTCGATGACGGACGGGGCGGGGGTGGCGCGCCCGGGCTCGGCGACCGCCGGCGCGGACATCGCCAGCGCCAGCGCGGCCGTGCCGATGGTGATCGTCATGCGTCGTCTCATGGCGGCACGCTAGGCAGCCGGCGTGAACGGTCGATGTTGCGTCACGGGCCGTACGGCGAAAACAAGATGCGGACTGTACGAAAAGAGGAAGAGTGGTGTCCGGAAGTGGGGGGTGCGTGCTCCCGGGCCGGGCGACCCGCCGGACACGCGAGGACCGGCCGTCCTGCTCCGGCAGGGCCGGGACGCGTCCACCGTACGGGAGGGAGTCGGTACCGCGATCTTCTCGCCGCACCTGGAACGGAATAAAGTTCCAGACATGAGGATTTTCGCCAATGTCATCGAGCTCAAGGCCGCAGTCGGGGAACACCTCGGCCACACCGGCTGGCGTGAGGTCACCCAGGAGCAGGTCAACCTGTTCGCCGACGCGACCGACGACCACCAGTGGATCCACGTCGACGTCGAAAAGGCCAAGCAGGGCCCCTTCGGAGCCACCATCGCCCACGGGTACCTGAGCCTGTCGCTGCTGCCCTCCTTCATGGTGGAACTGTTCCGGGTGGACGGCCTGGCCATGGGGATCAACTACGGGCTGAACAAGGTCCGCTTCCCCTCGCCGATCCCGGTCGGGTCGCGGATCCGCGCCGGCGCCGAACTCGTCGACGTCAAGGGCACCCCGTCGGGCTACCTGTCGAACATGCGGATGACCGTGGAGATCGAGGACCGGGACAGGCCCGCCTGCGTCGCGGAGACCCTCTCCCTGTACGTCCCGGCCGAGACCTCCTGACCGCCCGGTACCACCGGGAGCGGCCCGGCACCGGCCGGGAACGTCCTGGAACGCGCAGGTAGGCACGACGCGCCCTCCGGGCCGTCCGCCCGAGCACGGCCCTCGCCACCTCCGGCGAGGAGTCCTTTTCGGGCGGGCGGCCTCTCCCCGGACGGCCTCCCTCCGAGTCCCTCGGCCTGGACCGCCTTCGAATTCCTTCGTCCGGATCGCCTCGGATTTCCTTCGTCCGGACCGCCTTCGGGCTCCTTCGCCTGGACCGTCTCCGAATCCCTCCGCCCGGGACCGTCTTCGCCCGAACGATCGGTCCCGAGAACGGCCCTCACCGGACGACCCGCGCGATGCCGTACCGTGCCCGCGCTCACCGCTCCGTGGAGAGCTCCTGGGCCAGGATCGCGGCCTGGACGCGGCTGCGCAGCCCGAGCTTGTTCAGCAACCGGCTGACGTGCGTCTTCGTCGTCGCCTCGGCCATGTCCAGCTCCGCGGAGATCTCCGCGTTCGACAGGCCCCGTCCGATGCAGGCCAGCACCTCGCGCTCGCGCGGGGTGAGGACGCCGATCTCGTACGACCTGCGCTGCGGGACCGACGCGCCGAAGGCGGAGATCAACCGCCGGGTGACCGCCGGCGCGATCAGTCCCTCGCCGCGGGCCACCACCCGCACCGCCTGCACCAGCGCGTCGGCGTCGGTGTTCTTCAGCAGGAACCCGGCCGCTCCGGCCCGGAGCGCGCCGAAGACGTACTCGTCGATGTCGAACGTGGTCAGGATCAGCACGTCGGTGATCCCGCTCAGCTCGCGCGTCGCGGAGATCCCGTCGAGCCGGGGCATCCGGATGTCCATCAGCACCACGTCGGGGCGGAGGTCGCGGGCCATCGCGACGGCCTCCTCCCCGTCGGCGGCCTGGCCGACGACCTCGATGTCCTCGTGGCCGTCGAGGATGAGGACGATCCCGGCACGGACCGCGGCGTGGTCGTCGGCGACGAGGACGCGGATGCTCATGTGCTCTCCCGCACGGCCGGCCGGACGCTCTCCTGGGTGGGCAGCTCGGCGCGGACGCGCCAGCCGTCACCGTACGGCCCGGCCTCGAAGACGCCGCCCAGCAGGGCCGTACGCTCCCGCATACCGATGATCCCCGCACCCGCGCCGGGAAGCGCGCCGTCCACGTCGCCGAGCGGGTTGTCCACGGTAAGCATGACCAGGCCGGGCCGGTAGCCGATCACCAGGTCCGCGGCCTTGCCGCCGTGCTTGAGCGCGTTGGTGAGCGACTCCTGGACGATCCGGTAGCCGGCCAGGTCCACCGAGGCGGGCAGTTCCCTGGGAGGGCCGTCCACGCGCAGGCGCACGTCGAGCCCCGCGACCCGGGCTCGTTCGACCAGGTCCTCGACCTCGGCCAGCCGTCTCCGCGTCGCCTCGGGCTCCTCGCCGTCCTGGCGGAGCAGCCCGATCATGGCACGCATCTCCTCCATTCCCTCGACACTGTTCTCCCTGATGGACTCCAGTACCCCCCGTACCGTCCGCGCCTCCAGATCCGTGCGCGACAGGACGGCGGTGGACTGGATGGCGATCGCGCTGAAGTGATTGGCGATCATGTCGTGCAGCTCCCGCGCCATCCGGGTCCGCTCGGCCTGCACCGCCGCCACCCGGTCCAGCTCCGCCAGCCGCGCCACCTGCTCGGCTCTCGCCCGTTCGGCCACGGCCTGGTCCTCCAGCTGTCTGACGAGCATCGCGGTGAAGACGGGGGTCACCCCCACCAGGCCCGCCTGGACCAGGAAGATGGCCCCGATAGCCCACTGCCTGAGGAGGGCCCCTCCCAGCACGCCCGCCAGGACGGCGATCACCGAGGTGATGATGAGCATCCACCGGCCCAGCGCGCGGGGGCCGTACCTGACACCCGAGTACAGGTTGTCCGTGACGATCAGGACCGTGCCCAGGGACGGGCCCATGGCGAAGTCGCCGATGAAGGCCACCACCCCCAGCCCGAGCGAGAGCAGCGGCCTGGTCCGCCGTACCGCCACCCCCACGCAGGTGATCGCCAACGGCCCGACGAACAGGTACGCCGGGGCCCACCGGTGCTCATAGGCACCCGCGACGAGCAGGAGAAGAGCCGCGACGAAACACGCCACGGCCCACAGCGCGTCGTCTCGTCTCATGTCCCCATCTCATCACCCCGGCCGGTCCGGCGGATCCGGCGCGGGACGGGGGGCTCGTACACACAAGGATGTAGAAGGAATCATCACCCGACACTGCCGCACCGGGTCCGCATCTCAGTGCTTCGGCACCTCGACACCTCGGTCCCCGCCCCCGACACCTCGACACCTCGGTCCCCGCCCCCGACACCTCGGTCCCCGCCCCCGGCGTCGCGGATCTTCCCACCCCCTCGGCGTCGCGAGCTTTTCCAGCCCCTTGGACCCGGGCCCCCATCCTCGCCGCCCAGGGTCCTCCTCCCCGGTGTCCCGGGTCCTCACTCCCTGATTCCCTGACTCCCTGCGTCGCGTCCGAAGATCGCACCGGGTGTCCGGCCGTCCCTCCTGCTCCGACGGCACCGGAGGATCCGGTCCCGACATCCCGAACACGGGCGCATCGGTAACCGGTTCGAGGCATCGCCCAAAACCCGCTATGCTTGCTTACGCAGCGAGCGGCCGTAGCTCAATGGATAGAGCATCTGACTACGGATCAGAAGGTTGGGGTTTCGAGTACCTCCGGCCGCACACATGCAAGAAGGCCCCTGAACAGGCATTACGCCGTCAGGGGCCTTTTTCGTTGTGTCGCTCAGCCGGTCTCTTCGGTGTCGGTGGGAGCCAACCTGGGAGCCAAAGGCGCGGACCTGCCCAGCAGAGCCCCGGAGATCGCTGCAGACGCCGCCCGCTTGTCCCCCTCCATCAGATGCCCGTAGACATCCTTGGTGATCGCGATGCTGGCGTGCCCGAGGACGTCGGAGACGACGTGCAGCGGCGTGCCCTGGGCGAGCATGAGCGAGGCCCCGGAGTGCCGCAGCTCGTGCGGATGCCAGTGACCGAGGCCGGCCTTCTGCGCCAGCTTCGAGAACAGATGGGAGAAGGTGTCGGGGTCGGACGGGTTGCCGAGCATCGAAGGGAAGATCAGTCCGTGCTCGGTCCACTCCTCTCCGGCCTGGAGACGTTCCGCGTTGTGCACGGCCCGATGCCGCTTGAGCGCGTCGACCAACTCGGGCGTCAGGCAGAGCGTACGGCGTGACTTCCTGGTCTTGAGTTCGGTGATCACGAGCTTGGTCTTGCGTTCCGCGCCGGGGGTGCGGTTCTTGATCCGTTTCACCGCGTGCGCCACACGCAGGGTTCTGGCCTCCGGGTCGAAGCCGCTCCACATCAGCCCGAGAGCCTCACCGCGGCGAAGGCCGAAGACGAGCGACAGGAGGACGAGCGCCCCCATTCGATGCTCTGCGACCTCGTCGAGAAGCTTGTGCGACTGGTCGATCGTGAGCGTACGGCCCTCGTCGGTGTTGAGTCGGGGAGGCATCGACAGCGCCGCGACGTTCCGCGCCACCAGGCCCTCACGCTCAGCCTGCCCAAGAGCCTTACGCAGGACGGCCCGCATGATCCGGACGCTGTTGGGCTTGTACTTCGCCCGCTTGGCCTGCCACAGGGCATCGACGTGGGCGACGGTCAGCGCGGTGAGCTTGTGCCGCCCGAGCCCCGGCTTGAGGTGGAGCCGCACCGTGTCTTCGTAGTCGTCCAAGGTGGAATCGGCGATATGACCGGGGAGCGTCGACAGCCAGCGGTCGAGGAAAGCACCAACGGTGATCTTGTCGTCGGGGACCGGCAGACCCTTGGCGATGCCCTCACGGATTTTTCGAATCTTCTCGACGACCTCGGGTCGGGTCTTGCCGGAGACCTTCTTGCGGAGACGTTTCCCGTCTGGTCCGTATCCGATGGAGATCGCCCCACGCCACCGGTCGCCGTCCTTGTAGATCGAGTCCTCGTTGTGGCCACGCTTCTTGGTGCTCATGCTGCTTGCTCCTCTTCCAGATGCGCGACGAACTCGGCGAGCGCGGTCGGGGGAATCCTGCGAAGGGTGCCGACACGGACTGAGCGGAGAGCGCCCGACCGCATCAGCGCGTAGACCGTGGTCCGGCCGATGCTGAGAAGCTCCGCCGCCCTCTCCGGGCGAAGAAGCAGGTGATCGAGGTCATCCGTCATGCCGCCTCCCTCGTTGCCGAAAGGTCGGGTGTGAGTTGGCCGGTGGCTTTCACCTGGAGAGCGACCAGGCTTGCTCGCCAGCGCTGGCGTTCGGCGACCATGCGCAGCAGTCGCAGGGCCAGGGAGGGGATGTTGCCGGCGCCGGCCGGGACGGGCTTCCAGACGTAGCGGTGCGGGTCGGTGGGCTCGTCGGCCAGGCCGAGGGCTTCCATGACCCAGGTGCGGCGGTCGCGTTTGTGCTCGGACAGGGTCTTGTTGGACCACTTGCGCGAGACCAGGACGCGTCGTCCGGCGTAGCCGAGGTGTTCGGGCTTGTGTGCCTTGCTGCGGCACCGGCCCGGCGTCATGCCCGCCTTGGGGTTCTTGGGCTGTACTCCGTAGCGCAGCCAGTTCGAACAGGCCGGGGAACAGGGTTCGTAGCGCAGTGCTTCCACCATGCGGGCCGCGTGGTCACGTTGGGCGGTGTTGTCGGCGTCGAGGGTGTCGCCGAGGCCCTTGGTCAGGTACTTGCTCAGGTAGCGGATGCACTGGTCGGCATCCGGGGTGCCACCCAGGACGCCCTGAACGTCGACCTGGGTGCCGAAGCGGACCACGTGCAGCGGTTCGGCCTCCTCGTCGGCATCCAGCCGGTCGAGCGCTTCGCGCCAGGTGGGCAGCACTTCACCGGTGACCGGATCGAGGTAGTCGCCGTTCTGTCCGTCCGGATAGGGAGTGCCGTCCTCTCGCGCAGAACGCTCGGCCCACACCGGCAGGTGGTCGCCCTCGAAGCGCACCTCGTCGACCGAGGGCCACCACACCTGGTGGTAGGTGGCCGCAGCGATCGCCTTGACCTCGGCGCGCGGCATGGTGCCGCGGATGGCCATGTGCAGGTGCGGCGCGAGGCGCTTTTGTGGTTCGACGGAGGAGAAGTACTGCAGGTCATAGCCCGCGACGCGGCGAAGGTTCTGCACGAAGCGGTCGACGAGCTTGGAAAAATGCAGCGCGTCCCGGACCGCCCGCCGGTAGTCGTAGGTGTCCGGGTCGACGGGTACGCCGTTGCGTACCTTGCCGTAGGAGGGAAGCGTGAGCGTGAGGAACAGCGACGGCCGGTAGACCATCCCATCAGAGCTGGTGAAGGTCCGTCCCAGAGTAGTGTTCTGCCGGACTTTTCTGGGCAGGTCGGGGGCGTCCTGGCGTCGCCGGGTGGAGCGGTTGCGCTTGGCGGTGGTACGGCCGAGTAGGGTGCCGCGCATTCCGGCCGCGTTGATCTCGTCGTCCAGCCCGGTGAGGATCGCGTCCAGGTCGGTGGTGTCGTCGCCGGCCTTGTCGGCGGCATCGCGCTGGGCTTGCATGTCGGCGCGGAACTCCACCAGCCACAGCTGTTCCTCGTCGGGCTCATCCGGGGTGATCGAGGGTTCGGCGTCCAGGTGCCAGCCTTCGCGGCACTGGGTCATCCGCAGGTAGCGGTTGCGCTTGGCGCAGGAGGGGCACTTGGCGTCCATGGTGGCCCCGCAGGGCACGTTGATGTCCTCGGTGAGGCCGGTGTGGGTGTCGAGTCGACGCAGGACCACCGGCCGGATGCACACCCCGTTGTGCTTGGCGATCTCCACCGCCACATCCAGCGCGAGCGGCATCCTTTGACGCTCGGCGCGCGAGAGGCTGCGGTCGTTGGGGTTGCTCACGCGCCCTCCTCGTAGGTGTCGCCGGGGTCGAGGAGCGCGCCCTGTCCGCAGTCACGGCACTCGACCAGGCCGCGGAGCAGGTCCAGCCACAACGTGTTGACCGCACGGCAGGCAGCGCAGCGCAGGCCGTCGAGGATGTAAGCCAGCTCAGTCACGCGCGCCCCTCTCCCGCACTTCGGACAGGTCGGCCGCCAACCGGAACATGCTCTGGTAGGGGTCGGTGGTGATGCGGACGTTGAACAGCTCGAAGGCCAGGACGGGCTGAGCGTGGCGCGGTCCCAGGACGGCCAGGACGGGCCGCTCGCACAGGCGGGTGATCTCCTCGTCGGTGCCGTAGAAGCAGACCCTCATGCGGTCACCTCCATGGCCATCGCGCGGATGTCGCTGTCACGGACGTAGGCAGCCCGTACGCGGATCGGGTCGGGTGAGGTCTCCAGCCGGACGTAGCCGATACCGGCGCCCTGCTCGGGGATGGGGGAGATGTGATCGGCCAGTGCCCCGCGATCCCGGGCGCCGTCGCCGAGCACCATGTCGACCTGCTCGGACTCATCCAGGCGCAGCGCGATCTTGTCGGGGAACAGGTTGCGGATGTTCATGACCTCCTTGCGCGGATCCTGGAGCGCGGCCAGGACACCGAACCCGACCGCGCGGCCCTGCGTGGTGAGCGTGGCCAGGGCAGCCGAGATGCGGAGCTTGAGGCCCTTGTCTGACTGGTAAGCGGTCAGGAACGCCACCTCGTCGACGACCACCAGGACGAACGGGTCATCGACGGTGGGAGTGTGGGAGCGCTGGAGTCCGGCGTAGCGATCGGCCCGCTCCTGCATGATCTTCACCGCTGCTTCCAGCAGATCGGCACAGTCGGAAGGGTTCGCGGCGTAGCGGTCGCCGAACAGGTCGCGTCCGTAGGACAGCTCCATCCGTTTGGGATCCAGCGCCCAGATCTGTGCCAGGCCCGTACGGGTGGCGGGCAGCAGGCCGCGGATCGCCGACCAGATGACCGAGCCCTTGCCCGCCCCAGTGGCGCCGGCGATCAGGACGTGCGTGCCGTGGACCTTCAGGAGCCAGGGGGTGCCGTCCTCGCACTTGCCGACCTCCACCGGTCCCACCGATGCCTCGTCCGGGACGGGTACGGCCGGGAGCGGGGTGGCGAGGGGATCACGGCGGGGGAAGACGAGTAACAGCCGGCCCGACCGTGCGATGGAGACCCGGCAGGAGCGGGCACCGAAGCCGTGGGCGAGGTGCTCGGTGCGATCAGCCCAGTCCTTGACCGCTTGGCCGGTGAGCATCCGCACCGTGACCACGTCGGCCCACGAGGTGCAGGTGACACGGACGACGCGAGGCAGGTAGTCCCGGCCGCGGAGGTGACGGCCGAGCCCGGAGATGATCATCACTGGTTGCCAGTGGCGCCGGTAGACCCACACCAGCCGCCACCAGGCCAGCAGCCGCCAGCCCAGCAGGCGAAGGAACGAGGGACGAGCGAGGAAGAACCAGGTGGTGAGGCTGAGAGGGGTCACGGTGACGAGGCCAAGGCTCCAACGCCAGCCGCAGGCGTAGGTGACCACGCCGGGGGTGAGAGCGACGGCCGAGGCGATGGGGTGGCGCCACAGCAGCCGCAGGGCACCGGCCAGCAGCCGCCATGCGAAGATCACGATGGTGACGATCGCCGGGGTGCGAAGGACGGCCGGGCGGAAGACGACGGCGGTATCGGGGGTGGTGGAGACGAGGTTCTGCGCCTCGTCGCCGGGCAGTTTCTTGAACATTAGGCTGGGGGCCTTCCTTGAATTCGCGTGAGAGGGAGAACCGAGGGGCCGCCGGAAGTTGGCGCTTCTGGCGGCCCCGCTTACGTGTCAGGCCGCGAGCCCGCCGGGCGGGGGGGCCTTGTCGGTGAGATCGGCCGACTGGTCGAGGTGGAGGCGCTCGCAGTCGGCCAGGTAGCGCGCGGCGGCATCGACGATCTGCCGGGCGAGGGTCACGTCCTGCTCGGTGACCGGCCCACCGCCGGTGGTGGTGACCGTCATCTGTGCCTCAGGGCTGGACAGGGTCAGGAACGGTCGCTCACCGTCGCCCCCCAACGCCTTGGCTGACATCTCCGAGGTATAGAAGGAGACGCTGAATCGGGTGACGCCCTCGTGAATCGACGCGGTGACGTAGGTGTAGGGCTCGTGCTCGCTCATGCGGCCACGTCCTTACCGGCCGTCTCCTTGACCGGCGCCGTACCGCCCTGCCGAGTGGGAGTCGCAGCGGAGCGGGGCGGCCGCATCGTGGTGGCTCGGATGGACCAGGCCAGGCGTCCGGTGTTCTGGTTGACGTAGGCGGTGACGGTCATGCCGTCGAACTCCACCGGTACGAACGGCAGGCCTGGCAGCGCGGCCGGGACGATCGGCTGCACCGGGGACAGGATCTTGACCGAGACCGTCTTCTGGCCGGCCTTGACGGTCGGGTCGGCGTCCATGACCGCGACCTGCCACACCAGCTCCCCGGTGTTCTTGTCCTTGGCGTAGACGGTGCGTCCCTTGGACGAGGCGTCGAAGTCCTTGACCTGCTCGACCTCGCCGACGATGAAACAGCCGTGCGGGAAGACCTGCTCGAAGCGGATCGGGATGGGGCCCTGGATGGCCATGTCGTGTTCCTCTCAACTGGGACGCCCTATGACCGGTCGTCCACTTGTCCGATTGAGTTGAGAGTAGCCTACCGCCACTTGTCCGCACAAGTGAATGAGTGGAGTAGGCCGGGCGGGTCAGCTCACCGGGTAGACGTCCTGGAGTTCGTGGAGGTCACCGGGCAGCGCCACGCTCATCACCAGAAGCACGGTCCCGGCCGCGTCGTGCACGCTGGCCAGCACCCCCATGACGGGCTTGGAAGAGCCGAGCAACTCGGCCTCTTCCTTGGTGGGGTTGCGTGCGGTCAACCGCTCAGTGACGTGATCGAAGCGCAGATGCTTCACTGCCTGGAGGTGATGGCGCACCCCACGCGCCAGCGGTTCGGGCTTGTCGACATCGGTGCCCAACGCGATCTCCAACGGGAACCACAAGGTTTCCACCGCAGACAGCCGGCCACCCTGCTTGGCCACTCGCCGACGCGAGATCACCGGGGTCTTGTCCTGAACGCCGAGAAGGCGGGCAATGTGGCGAGGGGCCGGAACACGGGCGACGTCGGTGACCGTGTCACCGCTCTCGGCCTGCTCAGCCACGGCCAGCCCCGGCCGGACGCGATCGGCGGCACTCTCGGGACGGCCCTTCACGAACGAGCCGCGGCCGTGCTCACGCTCGATCCAGCCTTGCATGGCAAGCGTCTGAAGCGCTCGGACCACCGTCGTGCGGCCCACGCCGAACTCTCTGACGAGCTGCGTCTCCGAGGGCAGCATGTCACCGGCCGCGTACTGGCCGGCCTCGATGCGCTCCTGAATCGTGCCCATCACCTGGGCGTACTTCGGAGGGGCAAAATCCCGGCTCATCTTAACCGTCCGATCACTCTTCCACTTGTCTGCACAAGTACAGTACCGGCTGAGAGCAGTCCTGTCAGGACCCGCGACAGCAGGAAACGCTACCTGGCCAACCCCGCCAGAACCCTGATCCACACCACCCGCGCCTGAGCAGGCGACCACGCCTCACTATGGAACACGATCACCTTCCCTTTGTCCTGAACCGTCTTACGAACGAACGACAATCCGCCCGCGTCGCACAATTCGTAAAACGTCACCCGATGCTCGTGACAGGTCCAGGCCACCACCCGGACCCGCCCGAAACGCCGTGACCTATTCCAGGCCAACGACACACATCCCGGAGCGGCCGGAACGAGATGCTCGGCCAGGCACGTCCTTCCCCGCCGGGGAGAATTCTCACTCACGATTCCCGCCGCTCGAAACGCACCGAGCCGGCCGGGTCCACCGTGGCGTGAAAGATCACCTGTCGCGACCAGTCGCCTGGCGCCAGACCGAAGTCATACACCCGTCGCGTGATCCGACCCCACAGCGCCGGTTGCGGCTCCACCCTGCGCAGTGCCTTGCGCAGCTCGTCCATCGAGGTCGCCTGCCCCGTACTGGTACCGCACGGCCCGAGCCGGTCGACGCCCTCGGAGGTGAAGACCTCCCACTCGAACATCTCAACGATGGGATCAGGACCATCGCAGTACAAGCAGTCCTCCTGAGCGGAGAACGCGCCTCCCAGAAACGAGGCGGCGACATGTCCCCGACGCGTGACGATCTTCCATCCGCGCCCATCACATTCATCGCACTTAACCGGTGTCGTCATACCGGAAAGGATCGACGGAAGAACTTCTCACCCCTATCCCACGCGTATATTCCACCACGGCATATAGGGTCTGGACATGTAGCGACGCACCACCTCGGGAACAGGCAACCGGAGGGCGGAATGCACGGGAACACTTTCGAGCCGATCAAGATCCCACTCGAAGTATGGGACCGCGAAGACAGCAGAGAAATCCTCAAAAATCGCAACGTAGCAGGACTTTTCAAACTCGCCACGAAGTACGCAGGCGCCAGCCAAGTGGACATCGGCGCGGCAACCGGCATGTCCCAGGGACGCGTCAGCCGCATCAGCCGCAACCAGTCCCACATCACCGAACTGGACGTCTACGAGCGCGTCGCCACCGGTCTCGGCCTGCCCGACCACGCCCGGATGCTCATGGGCCTGGCCCCACTCGACACCGCATCCCCCACCGGCAACCACGGCGACCACCACCAAGAGCAGAGCGAGGAACTCGCCGCCCGAATCCAAGCAGCCGCCGCCATCGACCCCACCATGGTCATGATCCTCACCACCGACACCAACAACCTGCGCCTCATGGACCGCCGAGTCGGCGGCATCGCCATCGCCGACAAGATGCGCGCCCAGATCTCCCAGCTCGAACACGCCCACCGCCACGCCGTACGCCCCGGCATCCGCGCCCAACTCGCCCACGTCCTGGCCGAGACCGCCTCACTGGCCGGATGGCAGGCCATCCACACCGGCGCCCTCAACGACGCCTGGAACCACTACGAGCACGCCAAAGCCGCCGCCCGCGAAGCCGACGACCCCGCCCTCATCGCCTACGTCTCCGGCGAGCAGGCATACGTCCTGATGGAACTCGGCCGACCCGCCGAAGGCACCGAACTCCTCCAATACATCCACGCCACCTACCGCGACCGCATCCCCGCCCGGCTGCGCACCTGGATGTCCGCAGCCGAAGCCGAAGGCGCCGCCATCCTCGGCGACGAAGCCACCTGCCGCACCGCCCTGGAACAGGCCGCCGCACTCTTACCCGACGGCGACGCCGACCCTGACATGCCCTACCTGTCGGTCAACGCTCACCACCTGGCCCGCTGGCGGGGGAGTTGCCTGGTGCGCTTCGGCGATCCGGGAACCGTCGAGGACCTGCGCTCAGCACTGGCCGGAATGGACGGCACCTACAACCGCGCCGAATCCGGCGTCCGCTGCGACCTGGGCCACGCCCTCCTCGCCCGCGGAGAACCCGACGCCGCCCAACCCCACATCCAGCGCGCCCAGCACTTGGCCACGATGACCGGATCCAGCCGGCAACGCCGACGGGTAGAGGAACTCACCCGAGCCGTCAGCCGCTCGTTGCGCTGAGCCGATCCCGCGCCGCGAACAAACCGATCAACGTCCCCGACGTCCAGATGTCCCCGCGGGCGATCATCGCCGGGATCTCCGCCATCGGCACCCACTCGATGAGATCCGCCTCGATCTCCCCGGTCGGACTCCCGACCAGATCGGCACCCCGCACCAGGAACAGACTGTGCTCGGAGTCGACCATGCCCGCCATCGGCTGATAGGTGATCAAAGGCTCGATCTGCTTGGGCCGATACCCCGTCTCTTCCTCCACCTCACGAGCAGCCGTCGTGATGGCGTCCTCGCCGGCGTCGACCAGGCCACCCGGAAGCTCCCAGCCCCACCGATCGAACAGGAACCGGTGCCGCCACATCATCAGCACCCGGTTCTGCTCATCGACCACCACGGCGATCGCCGCCCGATCCAGATGCACCGCATGATGCTCGAACCGCTCCCCATCAGGGATCGCCACGTCGACGAGCCCCAACCGGATCCACCGGTTGTCATAGACCAGCCGTTCCCCATGCACGATCCACCGCGACCGCTCTTCGTTGGTAGCCACACAGCGAAGTTACAGGCCAACATCCCCGACGTACACGGGCATCAGCACAGAGTCGCACGTCATCATGAAGACCGCCATCTGGATGCGAGTCTTCTCTACGCCTTCAAAGCCAGCCCGGCTGAGGTGGCCCGGCTTGTATGTCTGGTGTTCGCTGACCGCGCTGCGACTCTCTGGTTGGTCATGGCCAGCGCCGCCCACACACCGACGAGCACAGTTGAGTCCATAGGAGCTAGAACCGCTTGACGCCTGCTGCATGAGCGTTAACCGCAGCGTTATGTCATTAGGGAGAAGTCATCGCAGTGGAGGCATAGACTCTCTAGTCATGGTGGCACGCCTCCCCTCGCGTTACGAAGATCTTGATCCTGCCTTTCGCGGCCGTCTCCGACCTGATCGCCCACTTTTAGAACAGGTGCAGCGAGCACATGCAAGTATGCAGATCACTGGAGGCATAAGGTTCCTGCCGATATTCGGGCGCAGCGGTTCTGGAAAGAGTTCTGCGGCGAGGGAGCTAGCGACTCATCTCCCTGAGTGCAAGGTTGTCGAGCTATCCCGTGCGGCTATCGCATCAGAATCCACTTTGCTAGAGGAACTCAGAGCGGTTGAGGGATATCGTAGTAAGACTCAATTGCTCATTGCCGTTATAGATCAGTTCGAAGAGCGCGTAGCGGAAAAGACGGCTCTTCCATCGCAGTTTGTCGAACGCCTTAGTCTCCTGGATCGCGGAGAATTGCGTGATCGACTAGTGCTATTTATCTGGCTCACAACTAGTCCGGAATTTCAGTCCGACCTGGCGGCGGCAACATCACGAAACGAACGCATTCTTCTTAACGCCAACTTCGAGCTCGCTGGCCCGGCCCGTGATCAATGGGCTCAGATTGTGGAAGAAACGTTCGCATTTCACAACAAAAGCCAACCTCTGGCGGATTACGAAGTACTAGCTAATGATCTAGAAGTCATTGCCGACAAGGCGCCAACCATCGGAGCGGCAATTGAGATGGTTGCTGAACGGCTCGCTTCATATACGACGAAGCTTCATGATATATCTCGATATCAGGTAGTGATGCTGTGGCCTGTCACGGATGGGTTAAGGATCACGCGTGTATCAGGCTTCACTAATGCGCGCGATGGATACAAACTAGACTGGAATGCTTTCTATAGAGAGTTAAATGAAGATGACCGTGCCACTCTTCCGCTCTCAGAGCTGAATCGGGCCCGGCTCTATTTTGACGTACGGCTTGTGCCAATAGCTGCTGCTGATCTCCATCCATTGTGTAAAGATTTGGAAAGGGATATTAGTCCCAGTAGATCCTATCTAGATCGCCTGCAAAACTCCCACTTTGTGTCGGTGGTTGCAGAACGATGGGACCCATCAAGCTATAGCCCTCTGCGCGAACGGGAATCTGAGAGAGCACAAAAAGCAAGAGAATGGTATGAGGGGGTCACGACTCAACCCACTAGGTTGGGTACGCGCATTGCGCTTTGCCTTCGAGCCTTGGGGTTTGACGCTAAACCAGAAAAGGAAATCAAAACTCCCAGCAGCAAGGTTAGGGCAGATATTCTGGTACAGCGGCCTGGTAGTCAACAAGATTCTGTCATTGTTGAGCTTAAAGCGTTCTCCACTGAGAACACGCGGCCATCGTCAATCAAAGACGCTATTCGTGTCACGCTCAAACGCCATGCCCAATTGGCTGGATTTCTCGCTCGACAATAGAAATATATAAACAGCTGTAGCAGATTAATTGAATCCTTTGAGGCTGCGCCGATCGCCAACTGGGGTGCTCGCCACTCCTTGATGGGACGATTGGCAGCCGTGTAGATTTCACTCATTCAGCGCAATTGTCCAACGGCACAAGTCAAGCAGAGATAAAGGTGTGGTTCGTGCGTACGCCTGATCCTGTAGCTGTGAGATGCAGGCGTTAGCTTCAAGTTACGTTCAGCGTTAAACCATAGGATGGAATCCAGGTTTGCCCATTTTGACACTCGACTTCAGAATGACGGTGCACAAGGTCGGTTCTTCGGGGACTAACAATGCTGCTTTTCGGGATGACCTCACTCTAAGCAGAACTTAGTTGAGTGTGGGTGAGAGAAACTGCGTCGGTAAGTTGCGTTTTCTAATAACGTGACGAACTGCCATAGTTAGGATCCGTTCATGCTTAATAAAGGTCGTCATGATCAATGGCGAGAAAGATCGGTGAAACGTCTCTCCATGCAGCGCAAGAAGTTGATTGCGCAGGGTCGACATGCTCCGAGACTTCGTTCATTTGCCCTAAGTCTTACTGTGGCATTCCTCGCAAGCGTGCTTGGCGCCTGGTTTCTGTTCTTGGGTCTAGCGCGACTTATTGGTTTCGATCTCGATATCCTTCCTGCATTTAATTCGGTCCCGAAGCAGCAATTACTTGAGCTAGTTAAAACTACCGTTACGGCTGCCGGCCTATTAGCTGGTGTCTTTGCGATCGTCTATGCGTATAGAAAGCAGAAAGTCGACGAAGCCTCTGGTAAGAGGGCAGACTCTGAAGTTTTGGGCAAGAGATATCATGATGGAGCTGCCCAACTCGGCCATGAACAAGCTGCAGTTCGCTTGGCTGGAGTTTATGCATTATCGAGACTCGCGGATGATGACCCCTCACAGAGGCAAACAATCAGTCGGCTGATCTGTGCGTATCTTCGGATTCCCTACACACCCGCAAGCGCACCTCTCGGCGAACGAGAAGTTCGTATGGCAATTATAGAGGTCATCGCTGAACATTTGCAGAGTGACGCCTCTCCCTATAATTGGTGTGGATATGATTTTGACTTCGGTGGAGTAATCTTCGATGGCGGGTCTTTCGACGGAGCGATCTTCTCTGGAGGATTGATATCATTTGAGGGGGCGAGATTCATCTCAGGGGAGACTTCATTTAGGGATTCTAAATTTTGTGGCGCAGACGTATCCTTTGGAGATGGCAATGGTCCTGCCGCTAGTTTTGAGGGCGGACACGTTAATTTTGTTGGCTCCGAGTTCAGTGCAGGCCATCTATCGATGATATTTACGCATTTCAAGGGAGGGCGCGTTAGCTTCGGCGCAACAAAGTTCCTGGATGGATGCTCGGTTTCATTTAGTGCTTGCCAGTTCGATGGAACATACTTAACTTTCGGTGATCCTGAGTGGAGCGGGGCGGATTTTATCGGAGGTTACGTAGGGTTTGCGGGATCCGAATTTAACAAAGGTGCCGTTACCTTCATTGGCGCAAATTTCATCGGTTCGGAGGTTTCATTTGAGTCCGCAAAGATAGATGGCGGAGTAATTTGCTTTATCAATTCGAATGTAGAGGCTGGAATGCTAGATTTCCGTCATCTTGAATTTAAGTCGGGTGATATATCTTTTGATGCAGCAAAGTTGACGTCGGGAGTTATTGTTCCGTGGCCGCTCCCTAGGCCAAAGACAGTGAAGCGTTACGTCCCCACTGCTATCAGAAGTCTGGTTTCGAGGTATCTGAGGTAGGGGCCCTCTTAAAGGGGGCAGTCAGACTGCTGTGCCCCTGCGGTGCTGGGGCTTGGTGGCCTTCTGCTCTGGAGTGGCTTGACACCGTATACGCGGGTCGCTGCACAGCAGGAAAGTACAGCAGCATCGCCTCACGTAACTTGATCGTTTCGTGCGACATCACACGCTGCCATCCCTCAACCGTGATCCTTCGCTTTGCTCGTAACGACAGGATTGGGTTGCGGCTGCGACGATCGCTCACTCGGGTTTCGCCGCGCATGGTTGAGACGATCGCCAACAAGGCTCTTCTCCATCGGGTCTTGCCACCGGATGCCTGTGGCTGAGGTGACAGCAGCGCTGACAGCAACGGCCCCACACGAGACACTTCCATGCCACTGTTCACACGCGCCTGGCCATGATCTCGATCTGCCGAGCAGAGTGATTGGTCCGGCTGAAAAGCGGACAGGCCGCCTGTTGCACTGCTAGACAACTGCCGAATTGTTCTTATGGGTTATCAAGCGACGGCGCGCCGCGCCGCCGTACCCGGCCCTCTGCCGCCCGCCGACCGGGCGTGCGGCCTGGGGGCCGGTCCCAGCCGGCGGCGACCCGGGCCGTCCACCGACCCACACGCCCGCCGTAACCACACGCACTCGCCGACCACCGGCACGCCGCCGCCTCTTTCGCCGTAACCCCTGCACCCGCCGCCCGATTATCCGGGGCAGGCCGAACCCGTCAAGGACGGCCGTGCACGTTGGGTAACCGCTGAAGCTGGAAGGTCACCGGCTCAGGTACACGCGAGGCCATCCTTGACTGAACCGGCCTGGCAGTCCCGGAGATGGCAGCTATCGGGAGCAGCGGGAAATGTGGCCCTGAACTCTGTCCCGCCCTTCAGCGGATATGACTCCGTGATCCGAAGTCGCTCCCCTGTGTAGACAGGTGAAGGACAATTCCCTCATGACAAGCCGGGTCCGCAGACTCTTGTGGGGTCTCGCGGCTGCGATGGTGATCGGGAGCGTGTTCGCGGGGGCGGCATTGGCCGCGGTCGCGGAGAACAAGCCCGTCGCGGCGATCGTCTGGGGCGCGATTGGGGCGGTGATCGGATCGTTCGCACCCACTGTGGTGGACTGGCTTCGCGGCCTGTCGGCCCGCGGCCAGCAACGTGAACTGCTGGCGGGTGAGCTACGTGAACTCACCCCTGACCAGTCGGTCGCCTGGTTGTTGCACCCTGCCAAGGAAGTCATCGATTTTTCCGGCCGCAGCGAGGAATTACGGACGCTGCGTGAGTGGTGTGAGGCTCCGGCCGCCTCCCCCGTCCGCTTGATCACCGGCCCCGGCGGGTACGGCAAGACTCGCCTGGCCCGGCAACTAGGTCACCTGATGATTGAGTGGGGCTGGAGCTGGGAGCAGATTGCCCCCCTTGAGTCCATCGACGTGGATGTTTTGATGCGTCCGGGCGCCAAGGGATTGCTGATCGTCGTCGACTACGCCGAAACCCGCGATCTTGTGGCGATGGCCGCGCTGATGAGCAGCGTTGCCGCCCCCGAACACCGGGATCGGGTCCGGCTGCTGCTGCTGGCGCGCTCGGTCGGTGACTGGTGGAAGCAATTGAGCCAGGCCGACCCGCAACCGCTACTACGCAGCCTGGCTGTGCCGCACAACGTCGTGCCGCTCAGCGTCACCGCAGACGAACGCACCCTCGAGCAGATCGTCACCGACACCACACGACTCTTCGCTGAGCACCTGAAGCGGCCCGTCCCCGAGCAGATCCCCGCCAGGAAACGCCCGGCCAAACCCCCGCTGCTGCTCCTGCACACCGAAGCCCTGGTCACCGTCCTGCGCGAGCCGACACGCGATCCCGGTCCTGGGGAGCGCGATGTCATCGAGGAGTTACTCGGCCATGAAGCGCGCTACTGGCGAACCCGAGCCAAACGCGTCGGGTTCCCCGACGAGGTCGCCAATGATGAAGATCTGCTGCAGCGGGCGGTGGCCATGGCCGCCCTGCTGGGCGCCGACACCGAACCCGAACTCGACGCGGTACTGCACCGGGTTCCCGGCTTGGCGCCCGATCCGCCGACCATGCGTAAAGCCCGTTCCTGGCTCATCAGCCTGTATCCGGGCCCAACGGCTGACGATCGGCCCGACTCACCACGGTTACCGCTGGGGGTGTTGCAGCCGGACCTGATCGCCGAACACCTCGTCATCGCCGTTCTCAACCGCATCGGCCCCGCCGACCGCGCGACCGTGTTCGCCGATCTCAGTGACGGGCAAGCCACACGCGCGCTGACCGTTTTGGCCCGGGCCGCCGCCGACCGTCAGACCCCACTCGGGTTGCTGGAGGAGGCGTTGCACGCCGACCCGGCGATCATGGCTATCGCGGCAGTTCGCGTGGCACGAGAAGCCCCCGGTGTGTTCGGCGCGCGCCTGCTGGCGTTGATCAACGATCGCGAGCTGGATGTCGAGACTCTCCAGCGGGTCTATGACCAGACGCCGTATCCCTCCCTCGAACTGTGCCGCGTCGCGGTCGCGGTCGTTGGCCAGATCCTTGCCCGAACCCCAGCTGGCGAATCGCGGACCCGGTCCCGCTGGCTAAGCTCCTACAGTCTTCACCTGGCGGAGGCGGGGCGGCGGGGTGAGGCGCTGGAGACCAGTGAGGAAGCCGTCACCCTCTACCGGGAACTGGCCGGCCTCAACCGCGATGCCTACCTGCCTGACCTTGCCGCATCGGTCAGCAATCACGCCATCCGTCTGGCGGAGGCGGGGCGGCG
>NZ_JBVJIA010000023.1:120732-145026 GCF_055586505.1 Streptosporangium sp. NPDC050148
GCGGAGGCGGGGCGGCGGGGTGAGGCGCTGGAGACCAGCCAAGAAGCCGTCACCCTCTACCGGGAACTGGCCGGCCTCAACCGCGACGCCTACCTGCCTGACCTCGCCAGGTCGGTCAGCAACCACGCCAGTCACCTGGCGGAGGCGGGGCGGCGGGGTGAGGCGCTGGAGATCAGCCAAGAAGCCGTCACCCTGCGCCGGGAGTTGGTAGGCCTCAACCGCGACGCCTATTTGCCTAACCTCGCCACATCGGTCAGCAATCACGCCAGTCACCTGGCGGAGGCGGGGCGGCGGGGTGAGGCGCTGGAGACCAGCGAGGAAGCCGTCACCCTCTACCGGGAACTGGTAGGCCTCAACCGTGATGCCTACCTGCCTGACCTCGCCAGGTCGGTCAGCAATCACGCCATCCGTCTGGCGGAGGCGGGGCGGCGGGGTGAGGCGCTGGAGACCAGCCAAGAAGCCGTCACCCTGCGCCGGGAACTGGCCGGCCTCAACCGCGACGCCTACCTGCCCAACCTCGCTGCATCGGTCAGCAACCACGCCACCGACCTGGCGGAGGCGGGGCGGCGGGGTGAGGCGCTGGAGACCAGCCAAGAAGCCGTCACCCTGCGCCGGGAACTGGCCGGCCTCAACCGCGATGCCTACCTGCCTGACCTTGCCGCATCGGTCAGCAATCACGCCATCCGTCTGGCGGAGGCGGGGCGGCGGGGTGAGGCGCTGGAGACCAGCCAAGAAGCCGTCACCCTCTACCGGGAACTGGTAGGCCTCAACCGTGATGCCTACCTGCCTGACCTTGCCGCATCGGTCAGCAATCACGCCATCCGTCTGGCGGAGGCGGGGCGGCGGGGTGAGGCGCTGGAGACCAGCCAAGAAGCCGTCACCCTCTACCGGGAACTGGTAGGCCTCAACCGTGATGCCTACCTGCCTGACCTTGCCGCATCGGTCAGCAATCACGCCATCCGTCTGGCGGAGGCGGGGCGGCGGGGTGAGGCGCTGGAGACCAGCCAAGAAGCCGTCAGCCTGCGCCGGGAACTGGTAGGCCTCAACCGCGATGCCTACCTGCCTGACCTCGCCATGTCGGTTAACAATCACGCCAGTCACCTGGCGCAGGCGGGGCGGCGGGGTGAGGCGCTGGAGACCAGCCAAGAAGCCGTCACCCTCTACCGGGAACTGGCCGGCCTCAACCGTGATGCCTACCTGCCTAACCTCGCCACATCGGTCAACAACCACGCCGTCCGTCTGGCGGAGGCGGGGCGGCGGGGTGAGGCGCTGGAGACCAGCCAAGAAGCCGTCACCCTGCGCCGGGAGGTGTACAAGTGGGTCCCAGATCGATATCGCGGTGATCTAGCAGGCGCACTTGAACTACATGCGTTTCTCCTAGACGAAGGAGATCAGGCAGACGCTGCTGTCCTCCTGCGAGTAGAGGCGACGCGGCTTCGCTCGGTGGACGTGGGTAATTGAGCTAACGAGTTGCCGATACCGAGTTGTAGTTCAGTACATGATCGTTCAGGGTAGACCACGGATTGCCTCTGACCTGCATTGACCTTTGCGGAACGGTCTAAAGTTGATCTTTCAATCCGTTGGCCCAGGGTAGAGGTGAGTGTAATCATGATCCTGGATATCTACGGGATGGTTACTGAGATAGTGGCGGGTTCCCAGGGCAACAGATCAGGTCACGGGCCCCTCAGGTTGCTAATCGGTGACCCGCTGTAAAACCGTCGACGCTCCAACCCCGGGAGCCAACTTGGGAGCCAACTTGGGAGCCAACGGGCCGTACGATCCCGGACCGAGCTGGACTGATTTGAACAGGTGGCTTGTTCGCGACCTGCGTGGCGAACTAGTGCGAACGCCTTTGGAGATCGTTTGGGGACCTACGGATCAGAAGGTTGGGGTTTCGAGTACCTCCGGCCGCACAGCAGGTCAAAGGCCCTCCGGGATCATCCCGGAGGGCCTTTCCGTACCCGTACAGCAGCGTTGTACAGCAACGCAGCCGCACACAGACGGTCTCCTCCGCGGCTCGTGCCTTCCGAGCCGCCGGCCGCTCTGCTCAGACGCCGCCGAAGCCCTCCTGTAGACGGCGAACCCAGTCCGCAGGGAAGACTCGCTCAAGCCGCTCCTTGCTGGTCGCCAGCAGACCCTCTTTCGCCAAGGGAAGCAGGGCGCCGTCCTGGACGGCCTTGTGTTTCTCGGGTGCCGGGCAGATCAGTACGGCGAGGATCCGGCATGCCCATTGAATCTCCGAGGTTCCGGTAGTTTTGATCATCTCCTCAATGGGCTCCCAAGCAGCTCGCACGACGAGGCGCACCAGTGCCTCCAGGAAGGGCTTACGACCCTCAGCTTCGCGAGACTGCATGATGATCGTCGTCACGTACTCCGGTATTCGGTCCATGGCTTTTTCGAACCTCTTTATGGCATCGGCCATGGCCACGAGAAGATCACACCAGAGGTGATCATTGATTCGTTTTCTGGCCTCTCGTGGGTTGCTGCCACCGAATCCCTTGTCCAACTCCGTAATTACGGACTTGACGAGGATGTCGCCGACTTCCTGGATGTGTTCGATGGTTTTTGGATTTTCGGACAACCAGTCAGCAAGATCCACTTTTGCGGTGTCCGTGGCAGCCTGTCTCGCCTTGGAGGGCTTTGGCCGCCCCTTGGGAGGTAGAGCTTGCACCCATCTGGAGTCGCACCGCTCTCTCGCCTCTTGACGGCGAACAGGGGATGAATCGCGGGCTAGGTCGAGGCTGTGGGACCAGCCATGCTGTACCCCGCCACACGCACATTTGCAAGAGTGTCCTTCGGCACTTTCGCAATTTTTCGGGTGCACTATACGCTCTCCGATTCGTTCGACGTGACAGCGACCGGGCGACCAATTGGAAGCTTTATTTCTTTTAAATCACGAACTATGAATTGCGAAATGATTGCAGTGGCCAGGTCTGCCTGTCTGTTCAGACATGAGAAGACGTCGTGCACGCTAAAAGGCCCTTTGGGGTGATCCCTAAGGGCCTTTGGGGTAATGCAAAATCGATTATGTCTCGTTTGAGAAGTCGAGACTTTGGTTAAGTCGATCAAGCGCCTTACGGGTTTCGGGGTTGGGGACTTGTGTGTAAACGTCCATGGTCATCGAGATCTGCGAGTGGCGCAGGATGCGCATCGCCACCCGGGGATGAACGTCGAGGGCGGCCAGGAGCGATGCGCAGGTGTGCCGGGTGTCGTGGACGCGGATGCGTGGGACACCCGCCTTGCGGCATTGAATCTCGAAAGATCGGTTGAAGTTGCGTGGCTCGATCGGTGTGCCGTTCCTCGTGGTGAAGACGAGATCGGAGTCCTTCCACTTCGCTCCGGCCGCCTTGCGGGCTTCCTCCTGAGCTCGCTGGCGGTGTCTGAGTGCGGTGATGCACAGGCCGAGCAGCGGAAGCGATGCGGTGGAGTCGTCGGTCTTGGTCGTCTCGCGATGGAGGAGTTTTCCCCTGACGCGGTTGAGCTGTCGAGAGATCCACACTTGTTCTCCACCGAGGTCGACGCAGTCCCAGGCAAGCCCGAGCACCTCGCCCCGCCGTAGGCCCAGAACGAGGATCAGCACGTAGGCCGCGTAGAGCGGGTCATCCTCCGCCCGCAGGTGTTCAAGAAACCTCCGGGCCTCATCGACATCCCATGCCACGTGCTGACGCTTCTTCTTGGTCTTGCTCGGGTTGGGCAGGGTGGTCAACGCCGCGACGTTCTTGGAGATCAGCTCTTCCCGGATGGCGTTGCCGAGCGCGGAACGTAGAACACGGCGAATCCCCGCGATCGTGCTCCGGGACGGATACCCCTTGCAGCACTTTCCGATGGCGCAGCATCGCCGCTTGGCCTCCGCCCGCCGGTGATCCTTCTTCTGGTCACAGCAGGTGCAGAGGGTGACCAGCGCGTTCAGCCACGTCTGCACCTCGCGGACCGTGAGCTTGTCGAGCCGCTTCTTGCCCAGGCCGGGGACGATGTAGAGCCGCACCAGCGGCTCGTAGGCCACGTAGGTTGTCGGCTCAAGGTTGGGCTCGACCACCTCGGCGAGCCAGCGCGTCAGGTAGGCGGCGAGCGTGGGGTGCTTGGTCGGCACCGGCCCCTTGCTCGCCATCTCGTGGAGCTTGAGCCACTTCTCGTGAGTCTCCTCCCGGGTCTTGCCGTAGGCCCATTTCCGGGTCTTCTTGCCTTCTGGGGTGACGACCCAGACGTAGCCGGCCCAACCATCCTTGTACGGGAAGACCGAGCCCTCACCGTTCGAGCGCTTGCCCATCAGGCGGCCTCCTCGCAGAGCCGGGTTACGTAGTCGTTGAATGCGGACTCCGGAATGCGGCGGCACCGCTCGCCGACCATGACGGAGTCGAGTTCTCCGGAGCGGATGAGCTTGTAGAGGGTCCACCGGCTGACCTTGAGCTTGGCCATCACCTCGGGAACCGTGAGCATGTCGTCGCTTCTCATCGGCCATCACCCCCGCCGCTCGTCATCGAGGCGGGTAAGGCGGTGCCGGTCAGGGCGGCGGCGAGGAGGGCGTCACCGAGTGAGTGGCCCTTTCCGGCGTACTCCCATTCGGCGATGACGAAGACGGTGTCCTCGTCGAAGAGGGGCAGCCGGCCGGTGGTGATCTCCTTGTCGCGGGCGTAGGCGGTGCGGTCGGCTCGGATGTCGCCGAGGGTGGTGGAGTAGTGGCGGGAGCGGGTGGAGAAGTGGCCGCGGAATCCGAGCATGTGGGCCCATTGGGTCAGCCGGAGGTCGGCCAGTTCGTCGAGGGCGCCGAGGCGCTGGCACTCGGCAATGAGGCGGCGGGGGTGTTCGCGGAGGTTGAAGGCGGCCAGGTCGTCGAGGGGGTTGATGCGCCGGTCCAGGGTGCCGACGCACTCGGCGGCCTTGGTGGCGTACTTGGCGATGTAGCCCGCTACGGCCTGGTCGGTGAGGTCGCCGCCCAGGGTGATCGGGCGGGTGTCGATCTGCTCGCCCCAGTGCAGCACGCGGGCGGGTGCGTCGAGGAGGGCCGGAGCAGTGACCGAGACAGCGGTGGCGGCATGTCGTACGGCGTCGGTCAGGGTGTCGGTGGTGGCCCAGGCCGGGGGCGGGGAGGTGGGTCCGCCGGGGCCGTCGAGGCGAATGACGGCGTGGAAGTGGACGACGCCGCGTCGCTGGTACTCGGCGACCTTGGCGAAGGAGACGGTGGCCTGCTCGCGCAGTTCCCGCAGGGTCAGACCGGCGGTTTTGGCGACGCGGCGGCGCAGGGCGTCGGTGAAGTACCGCCACAATTGCGGGGCCAGAGCGTTGAATAGCACCGAGCCCTCGTAGTCGTAGCAGTCCGGGCATAGCGGTTCGCCGAGGCAGGTCTCATCGGCGCGGTGCCGGGCGGTGCAGGACATGATCCGACCGTGCAGGCAGGTGGGTGCGTCACGGCGAGCATGACAGGGCAGCGCTTTGCCGTTCTTCTCCCGGCGGGTGTGAACGGTGCCGAAGGAAGGGGCGGTGAGGGTGACGAACAGGCAGGGATGTGCGGTGACGGTTTCGGGGACGCCCTTGCCGCCGGCCAGGCCCGCGCGGATGAGCTGGTAGGTGTCGGCACGGTAGGTCTCGGCGCAGGCCGGGCAGCGGGAGGCGCGGCGGGTCTTGCAGGGGACGCGAAGGATGCCGTCGGGTTCGGTGCGGGTGCTGTAGCGGTGGAGCAGTTCGCCAGTGGACCGGTCGATGTGGTCGACGCGGCCACGCAGGTGGATCGGCTGACGGCAGCCGTTCGTTGCACGGACCTGGGCGGCCCAGCGGGTGTAGTCCGGGTCGTGCAGTCGGGTGATCATGCCCCTGATCGCGTGCGGGATGGCCATGGATGCGGGCAAGATGAAGACCTCCTTTCACTCGTTGGGGTGCGAAGGGGATGGCCCCCGACCTGGCAGGCGTCTTGGCGGATGTACGGCCAGGCCGGGGGCGCCGACGACTCTCAGCAGAAACCGAGACCGTCGCAGTAGGAGCAGGTGTCGCCGTAGGAGTCGAGGCCACCGCCGCCACACAGGCAGCGCCAGCGGTGCGGCGTGGCTGGCGAGAACGGTTCCCGCTCGCGGACGGGCTGGGTGGTCGCTTCCGGGCGGGTGTCAGGTGGCATCGGCGGCTTCCAGGAAGGCGGCCAGGTCGCGCAGGTCGTTGATCACGGCGGGTCGGCGCTCGGAGTCGGTCATCGTGGTTCTCCTTGTCTCTGCGCGGGTTCGGTGACGGTGTGGAGGCTGCGGAGCAAGTCGGTGGCGAGTTGGTCGGAGACGCCCAGACGGGCGCGAAGCGTGTCGGCGGTGATGGGCCGGCCGTGCTGGGCGTGGTGTTCGGTGGCCACGCGGCGGGCGAAGGTGACCAACGCCGGGGACGGTCCGGTTGAGTCGTCGGGGGCAGCATCGGCGGGGGTGAGTTCGGGGATCGGCGGCGCGGGGACCGGTGTGGTGGAGGCGGTAACCGTCATTGCGGACGAGGGGGCGGAGTGGGAGACGGCGGTGCGGCGTTCCAGCATCGAGACCGCGATGAGGAACGCCCCGGCGGGTGTGGCGGCGACCAGCCAGCCCCACACCGATGCTTCGGCCTGGTGCAGGTTGGCCGCCAGGGACAGCAGGACGCCACCGGCCAGCACGAGCGTCGGCCAGGAGATCGGCCTAGAGCGTCGGCGTCCGGTCTTGGCGTCGCGCTGGCGTTCACGGGCAGCCATGACGCAGGTGAGGTCGACGCAGACGGCCACGGCCCAGGCCATCCAGCCGTCTTGGCCGTGCTGGGTGGCGGTGTCGTGGATATGGGTGAACGATCCGGCACCCGCAATGGCGGCCAGGATGAGGACCGGCCCGGAGTCGAGCAGGTAGCGGGCGAGGTGTCGCATCGTGTCCCCCTTTCTGATCGGGTCGGTCGCTTCAGGCGTCGAGAAGTTCGGTCAGGTCGAGCTCGCTCGTGGCCGCGTCGTGGATGCCGGAGGTGATGTCGACCCAGGCCGGGGTGAGATCGGCGTACATACGGGCGGCGTGTTCGGCGGCCTGCTCGGAGACGTAGAAGGAGCGGGCGCGGTACCACTGGCCGTCCTGTGAGGCGACGATGGCCACACCGGGGGTCTCGGCGGGGATCGCGCGGGCGGAGACCAGCGCGGCGGGGTCGAGGTCGCCGAGGGTCATGGTCGCTGTCTCCGGGTCGTTGACCCGGTGGCAGATGCGGCCCGAGCACTGAGCGCGCAGGGCGGTGACGCCGGGTCCGAGGTCGGAGCCGATGCGCTGGCCGCAGCAGAACAGGTAGATTCCGAAGGCCCGCCCGAGCTGGGCCACGCGGAGCAGCGCGGTTGAGGTCTTGGCGATCTCGTCTTTCTCGCTCTTGTCGGCCATCAGGTACAGCTCGGCGAGCTCGTCGACCAGGACCACGATGGGGATCGGCCGTACGCCGGGTGGGAGTTGCCAGATGTTGCGGGCGCCTGCCGCACGGCACAGGCCCATCCGGTCGATCATCAGTCCCACCAGGTCATCGAGCAGGCCGACCGACTCGGCGCGGGAGGTGGCCAGCGCCGACAGGCGCGCGGCGTAGGGGGTGAACTCCACGCCGCCTTTGAGGTCGAAGCCGACCAGCGCCACCGGCTGCGGGGCCAGGCCGACGATCAGGGCATTGGCGAGGTTGGATTTCCCGGACTGGGTCGCTCCTGCGTTGAGCCAGTGCGGCACGGTGCGAAAGTCGATCTCCCAGGGCTTGCCGGTCTCCAGCCGTCCCACGGTGACCTTGAGCAGTCCGGAGGAGGGTGGCAGGTCGGCGACTCGGACGAGAGGGTCGCGCATGGTCGTGGCCAGGACGACCCGTCCAGGGCGGGGTGAGGAGACGCGAACGGCATGGACCCGCCAGGAGTGGGCGAGTCGTTCGGCGGCCTTGGTGTAGTCCTCGGGGATCTGGCCTTCCAGCAGGTGGAGGGTGACGCGCCAGCCGTGCCGGGTGGGCAGGGGCAGCCACATCCATGGTTTGGTGTCGACGGCGATGCGCTGGAAGCGGCGGCGGACCTTGACCAGGCCGGTGGAGGCGACCGCGCCGGGGGCGAGGGTGAACCACCAGCGCTGGCGCTTCTTGGTCAGACCGCAGCCTAGGGCGACCTTGCGCCAGGTGGCCCGAACGCCGATGGCCGTTATCGGGTAGCCGGCCACCAGCCAGAAGGAGCGGTAGTGCCAGCGCCGCCAGGCCCACAGTCCGGCCACCACGACGGCCAGGACAACGCTGGCGTCGAGGAGCGTGAGCAGCAGGTCATCGCGCAAGAGTGCTCACCTCCATGGGGAGGATCGAGGCGGCGCGGTAGCTGATGCCCCAGCGGACTTCGCCGTTGCGGGTCTGCTCCCAGACGAAGCCGACCAGGTCGACGGGGTGGACGGGCATGCCGAGGGTGACGGGCGGTTCGCCGGAGGTGTTGACGCGGATCAGCTCGATGCGGCCGGTCGCGTCGATGGCCGACATGGCGACTTCGTAGACGGGGTTGCCGCTCTTGTCGGTCTTGATCTCGCCGGTGTCCTTGTTGACCAGGCGGGGGCGGGGTGCGGCGACGCAGACGAACTGCAGTTTGGCGGTGTCGACGGGGATGGGGATGTTGCGCATGGTGTGTGACCTCCTATTCGACGTAGCCAACATAGTTAACCTAGTTGACTCGGTTGTCAACGTTCTCATGGTTGGCTTGGTTGCGCGTCTGTGCTGAACTAGGAGCAAGCAGACGGCGGAAGAGGGATGGATGGTCAAGAACACCGGGCGGCCCGGCTACCTGCAGATCGCCGACGATCTGCGCGAGCAGATCCGCGCCGGCGCCCTGGCCCCCGGAGCCCCGCTGCCGTCCACCACCCAGCTCGCCGAGCGCTACGAAGCCTCGTTGAGCGTGGTGAAACTCGCCGTCGGCGTCCTGCGCAACGAGGGCCTGGTGATCGGCCAGCAGGGCAAGGGCGTCTTCGTCCGGGAGGGCGCCGCGCCGGCGCCGGCCCCGTCGGATGAGCTGACCGAGATCCGCGCCACCCTGCATGACCTGTCGGAACGGCTCGCCCGGGTCGAGTCGGCGCTGAACAACCGCCCGTAGGCGTCCTGTACGGTCACCTGCGGATTCACGGTCATCCGCGGACGTGGCAGCCGGTCACCCGCCGCGCCAGGACCGCCGAACGGGTCGGCGCGGCCGTACGCAGGCTCATGCACCGGTCCTCCTGGCGCATCCCGACCAGAACGAGCGTGTAACCGACGACCACGACGGCCGTGAGCACCAGGGCGACGATGAGAGGGATCGCGCTCACGTCCAGATCACCCCCGCCTCCACGGTGCCGCGCGGGTAGCCGGCCGGGCGCCGGCCCTCGCCGCGCCGCCTGTTCGCCTTACGTCGCTTGGCCTGCCGCCGCAGCCAGCGCGCCGAGGCGTGGCACTTCCGGCAGAGCGTCTGCCCCTCCTCCACGGCCGCGCCGCAGGCGCAGACCGGTCCCTCCTCCAGCGAGGCCATCAGGTCGATCATGGTCGCGTCTCCCTTCGTCGAGTCGGTGTCGTGCGGTGTGACACCGAGAATCCGCCCGAAGGGTGGGACGAGATCACTACAGGACGGGACATGTTCGGGACGTCCGGTCTACGATGTCCAGGTCCCCGGACGTCCCTGACGGGCAGGTGAGATGGCGAACGAGCGGCTGCGCGCGGCGCTGTTGGCGAAGGGTATGAGCGTCGCCGTACTGGCCGAGGCCATCGCGGTTGACCCCAAGACCGTCGAGCGGTGGATCACCAAGGGACGCGAGCCGTACCGGAAACACCGATTCGCCGTGGCGTCGCTGCTGGGTACGGACGAGACCTACCTGTGGCCGCAGGCCCTCAGTCAAGAGCAGGTCGTGGCGGCGTCCGAGAGCGAGATCATCAATGTGTACCCGCATCGGTGGACGATGCCCCGGGGCGCGTGGGAGGGCCTGTTCCGCGGCGCGACAGAAAAGATCGACATCCTGGTGTACGTCGGGATGTTCCTTGCCGAGGACGCCGGGCTGATCCGGCTTCTCGCCGAGAGGGGCAGGTCCGGGGCCCGGCTTCGCGTCCTGCTCGGCGACCCGGAATCCAAGGAAGTGATCCGTCGTAGCGCCGATGAGGGCATCGGCAAGGACGCGATCTCAGCGAAGATCCGAAGCGTGCTCTCCCTGTACGCGCCGTTGCGCGAGGTGGCCGAGTTCCGGATGCACGGCACGACGCTCTACAACTCGATCTTCCGGGCGGACGACCAGGTTCTCGTGAACACGCACGTGTACGGCGAGGTGGCCTCCAACGCCCCCGTGCTGCACCTGCGACGGGTGGCCGGCGGGGACATGGTGACCACGTACCTGGACAGTTTCGACAAGATATGGAACGAAGCCCGCCCGGTAGAGTGGTGATCATGTCTCGGCGGATCGACTACCACGACGACCCCGGTGCCCCCACGCCCAACAGCATGGTTCCGTCCGTGAACGCGGTGGTCACCAACGACGCCGGCGACATCTTGATGATCCACCGCACCGACAACGACAACTGGGCACTCCCCGGGGGTGCGATCGATCTGGGCGAGTCGGTCCCGCAGGCCGCGGTACGCGAGACGGCGGAGGAGACCGGGATCACGTGCGAGATCACCGGAATGGTCGGGATCTACACCGACCCCCGGCACGTGATCCTCTACACGTCCAACGGCGAGGCCCGGCAGGAGTTCTCCATCGTGCTCACAGCACGTGCCGTCGGGGGATCGCCGACGACGAGCAGCGAGTCACGCGAAGTGCGATGGGTTCCGCGCGAGGACGTCCTGTCCCTCCCGATGGACCGGGCGATGCGGATGCGGATCGAGCACTATCTGAAGGGCGCCGACCTACCGCACATCGGCTAGCGCCGCTTCAACGGAGGCGACCGCGGCCAGAAGCAACGGCTCGTTGATGCCGATGACACGGGTCACCAGGTCGCCGGGACCGTAACGGGCACGGATCTCCGCCAGGCGCTCATGCACGGTGAACCGCTCGCCGTTCGGGCCGGTGGTGATGTCACAGTAGATGAGCGCTTCGGCCAGCTCGGGCTGTCCCTCACGGAACTCGGCGGTCAACAGGTCGATCAGACCGCGCTCCCGAGCCTCGTTGACCGCACCCGAGTGGTAGGCCACCAGGCCGCACAACGTGTCGTCGGCCCGCTGAACGTCTCGTAGGTAGCGGGCACCGTCGAGCGGATGAAAGCCGGTGTCGACGAGATCGGGTGCGTAACCGATGTCATGCAGCCAGGCCGCGGTGATCAGCAGATCAGCGTGCTCCCCGAGGATCGGCGTCAGCGAGACGGCACGCGCGGCCACCCCTTGCGTGTGCGCCCAGCGGCGTGGCAACGGCTCCCGGAGAAGATGTTCGGCCAGCTCACAAGCCCATTCGGCGTGTTCCATGCGGTTCACGATAAATGCCGACCCCCGGAGGACGACCAGAGCGAGAGCGAGACGTCTCAAGACGTCTCAGAGTTGGGCCGATCGGACGAACCGGCCCTTACCGTGTTCGGCGACGATCAGCCCTTCGCGCTCCAGCTCGGCCAGGGCATGACGGACGGTGTTGCGCGAGGCCCGATGCCGACGGCGCAGCGCATGCTCGCTGGGCAGTGTGGCGCCGACGGGAAACGCGCCTGCTCGGATCTGTTCACGCAAGGCGCGGGCGATCACCTGATAGCGGTAGGTCGCCTGCAGATCTGGGGCGTCCCCTCTCACGACACGTCCTTTGCCGGGCAGGGTGACGATCAAGCCTTCGTCCTCCAGGACCGCCAGTCCGCGGCGGGCCGTGGATCGGGCGATGCGGAACTGACCGACGAGGGCCATCTCTGAGGGCAGGACGCTGCCCGGCGGGTATGCGCCCGTGGTGATCTGATCGCGGAGCCAATCGGCGAGCAGGTGGTAGACCCGCCCGCCGGTCAGCCATCTGTTTTCGCTGTGGGACATCGTCGCCGAGCTCAAGAACGATAAGCGTTGACGATCTGACCCAGATCCAGGCCGAGCTCTCCCTGCTCGCCGTCGCGCCAGCCGGCCTGGGCCGCCTCAGCGATCCGATCGGCGGCGGGGAACAGCTTCAGGCACGAGACCCGCTCGTCGTGCTGATCGCCCCAGTAGAACCACAGGAACGGCAGATGGACGTAGACACGGCGAGGGCGGAATGTGCTGTCGGTGACGTCCAGACACGGTCGATCCTTGCTGTCGGTGATCAGGACCGCGATGATCTCCCGGTTGATCAACTCGTTGCGGAGTGCGGTGAGCAACTCGACCTGATAGGCGTACTGGTTCTCTTTCACGGTGCTCATGGATGAAGGACTCCCATCGGACGGTGAGGGCGGAGCCCCGGGTGGGCGGGGCTCCATGCCGACGAGCTTCGCTGTCCGGTAGGGACTCGGGCACCGCAAGTTAGGGACGTCTAGGGACGTCTTATGTTAGCGTCGCAAGCACCGGCCCTCCTGCTGCGGAAGGTGCGTCCCCGATGAACGAAAACCTCCGGCACGCCTTGATCCGGGCGCGACTGCAGCCCATCGACATCGCCGCCCGCCTGGCGGTCGACCCCAAAACCGTCGCCCGCTGGATCAGCGGGCGCATCCCACACCCTCGCCACCGCTTCGCGGTCGCCGATCTCCTCGGAACCCACGAGAACGACCTGTGGCCTGACGTCTCCTACGGCCGACGCCACATCACCGGCGAGATCAAGGCCGTCTATCCCCACCGCTGGGCCGTACCCGCCGAAGTCTGGCGGTCGTTCTTCCAGGCCGCGGAAAAGGAGATCGGCATCCTCGTCTACAGCGGCTTGTTCCTCGCCGAGGACGCGGGCCTTCTTCGCATCCTCACCGAGCGAGCACGGGCAGGGGTACGGGTCCGCATCCTGCTGGGTGACTCCGACAGCCCGCAGGTCGCCGCCCGAGGCGTAGAGGAAGGCACCGGCAGCGACGTCATGGCCGCACGCATCCACAACGCCCTCGCCCTCTACCGTCCCCTCCAGGACATCGAGGGCATCGAGATCCGCCGGCATCGCACCGTGCTCTACAACTCGATCTACCGCGCCGACGACAGCCTGTTGGTCAACCTGCACGTGTACGGCACCCGAGCCTCCGAAGCGCCCGTTATCTACCTGACCCGCACCGAGGCCGACAACGCTGCCCTGACCTACCTCGACAGCTTCGAACGCGTCTGGACCAGCACCGAAACCGCAGGTCAGACGACCTGATGACCTTTCGGCTTCAAGACGAACGTAACTTATCTGTTCGCTTTCAAGGGCGTGCCGCCTGCGACGACCCGCCGCGCGTGGGCGGTCGCTGGCCGCGCTGCGGCTCTTCGGCCGGTCGCGGCCAGCGCCACCCACGCGCTTTCAATCACCAGGCGACGGAACCTATGAGACGAGAAAGCTCTTTGCCGATGTCGTCGTGGTGGCGGCCGGGACGATCGCTCACTTCGGCGTTGACCGTAGCCAACTGGGGCGATCGACTGCCGCGACTCTCCTTCGTCGAGCCTTGCCACCGAATGACGCAAAGTAAATCGGCGTCGGCGGTTTGCCAATGTTGCCCGGGTTTATGATTGAAGTCTTTCACGATAAGGGTTCCGCTTGCTTTTTGGAAAAAATGAACTCTTCAACTACCTCAAACAATAAATCGACGGCGGCCTCTTCTGCTTGGATCGAGAGGTCACCGATAGACTTCTCCCCCTTAAGAATCTCGGGCGCGAGCTGGCCAGCAACGATCACAGACCAATGGAAACTAGAAATGACCCTAAAGCGACTGCATGCCCACTCGTTAAACCCATTAAGAAGTGACCAATTAGTAGCCGCATCGCATCCTGTAATGAATGCTACAGCGGTGATATAGCGATCATCAAGCAAGAAGAGCCTGCGACGCCTTCGCACTTCTCCAAAAAGCTCTAAAAAATTCATTACTTAAAATCCCCAGTTGATTACATCGGCGTATTCGAACTGCGCTTTGTAGTCACTTACGGACATTCCTCCAGACCCTGTTGTGCCATCATAGACACGACCGTCCTTAACCACCACGTAGTGATGAGTCCAGTTGCCATCCTTATTATGCTTCGAGGGCCCCAGAAAGGGGGCACGCCCAGGAGGTGTGACATGGACTATCTTCCCGCCTATGTTTTTTTGAATCAAAAAGGCGCACTCCTTGCAGTTTCCACCTTCTTGCATAGGCCAACCGTTTGCGTCACAACGCGTGTTATGAGTAAGAAGTTCACCACTGCCTACAGTTACGTAATAGGTTGGCGTTTTATCAATTGTCAGGTTGTAAACCTGCTGGCTTTCACGGTGGTATTCATATATAGAGACAACCTTGGAAGAACGCCCTCCAGAATCCCGCAGGTTCATCCCTGCCTTGAGATCCTGAGCAAGAACCCAACGATTTTCTTCATTTACCCAGAACGGATGTTCGCTGGTTGCGGTTACTGTCCCAAGCTCATTAATTTTTTCACCGTTTTGGCTAACGGTAATCCGAATAAGCTTTTTTAGCCCATCTCCAATGATGACTGCGATAACAGATCTGGGTATTGTCTCGCCAGTCTCAGGGTCAGTGGCAAGGACTTTATCTCCAACTTCCACATCTTCAATTGACTTACGAGTCCCATCAGCCATAAGGACTTTAGTTTCAGGAATAAAGCTATTGTTGCACCGTTTGATAAATCCTTTAAGTGAGCCTATGTCGGCGAGACCATGAACAACTTGTTTGACCAAAGCCCCAAAGCTGCGATCCTCCCAAGGCCTCTCAATTAAGCAATCACAGGCAATGGCTCCTGCAGCATTTCCGCTGTGACACACGAGATAGTGGCAGTAATCATTCATGATGGCGTTTGCCGAGCTGAAGCTACCCCCGTGCATCAGAATTTGCTCGGTTACTTCACATACTAGAGTTTTCATCCCGGGACACTTTTTGTCCATCCATTTATTTATTTCCTCAAAGCGCGCCTCCGTGATGGTGGGAGGCTTCTTTTTTGTACATCCAGGCGTTTTATAACAAGTGGTTGTCGCAAGATCCTTCCACGCCTTAGACTCGATTATTTTTTTACATTCTGCCCCGTTCGGATCAGAGTCGCACGGCTTATAAGACATTGCCGCCGCACCGCCAGCGGCTGACAACGCCAGACCTCCGCCCATCTCTACCCAGTAATGAGATATCGCCTTGTCATTCCAGCTATCGCTATACATCTGCTTGACGTTATACATCAGCAGAAATTTCTTTTGTAGCTCCTCTTTTGCGCTCCAAAAACCCTCTTTGAGGCCCGGTGTTGACGGCATTGGCCTACCGTTGGGTAGAATGCCTAGTTCTCTGGCTTCTTTCTCGGTGAAAAATGATGTTCGCGAGTAATCGCCCCAGCGCTCCTCCCACCACATCAACTCTTCGTCACTGGTTCCGGTCCACACAAGGCAGCATGGCTGGTTGGGCCACGAGTAGTACGGTTGCCCCGGGACAACTTCTACTGGCGTAAATTCCCAGCTCGAGGAGGAAGCTTGCCTGTCGAGGTACCTATCCCAGTAGCTGCTCATGTCATAGGACTGCCAGCTGGTGCCGCCACTTGCGCCGCCGTGGGAGCCTGCGCCTTGAATGACTTCATATGAGCTGTGCCCGCTGGGATCGGTATTGGTCATAGGGCCAGCGTTAGCGTAGGTGTAGCGGTTGGCCTGCACCGATGGGTTCGGATCGAGGGTGGTGGTGTCTCGAGAGGTGAAGGCACCAGTACCAGGCTGATACCAACGGGCGTGCATATTAACCTTGCCCGTATCTGGATCGGTGTATTCACCCTGATAGCCCAGCGTGCGCGCGGTACCGGAGCGATGGGTGACTTTCCCGAAAGGATCATAGGCAACCGAGTCGATCAGTGCAGTCCCGGAGAAGGTTCCCACCACATCGTCGTGCAGATCGCTCATCACACCAAGTGCAGGGCCCGCCCCTTCTTGCAGGCTGAGCAGGCCGCCGACCGGATCACGACCATATTTGGCCAGGGTCGCATTGGTTCCATCAGCGATAGTGACAAGGTCATTACTTAGGCCCGAGTAGGTGAAGCGCTGCTGGGTGGCGTCCTTAGTACGCGAGGTCATCCGCCCCAGCGCATCGTAGCCGTAAGTGGCGTCGCCATCAGAAATAAGCCTATCGAAGGCGTCGAAGGCTAGATTACGAGTGATACCGCCAACGCTTTCAGTAGCGGTAGTGCCACGAGGCGTATAAGTATAGTTAATGCCGACACCGGAGGTCAGCCGGTTGCGTTCGTCATATGCGAAAGTTTGGCTACCGGCTTTAGTCCGGTTGCCGGACGCGTCCCATTCGTAGGCGGTGGTTGCGCCGTCCGGGGCGATCCAGGAGGTGAGACGTCCTGCGCGGTCATAACCGTAGGTGTTGTTACCCGCCCCAATGGTGCCAGTGGTGGTTTTAGTGGTGAGATTGTTGTCCTTATCCCATCCGTAAACGATTTTCGACAGCTCAGCACCAGAGCTGTTCTTCAATGCTTGGGCTGTGATCCGGTCAACGGCGTCGTAGTCGTAGGTCTGAGTGTTGACCGGGTTTGAGGAAGTCTTAGTTTTGAGACGATTGGCATTGTCGTAACCGTAAGTCCAGGTACGGCCAGTGACCGGATCACTCACCGTTTTGATCCGATTGGCATTATCCCAGGTGTAATTCGCGGTGCCCGTTGGGTCAACGCGCTGGGTAAGTTTTCCCTCGGAATCATAAGTGTAGGCGGCGACCTGGTTGGTGGCCTTAGACACCGTGGTAAGCAGGTTACGGTCGTTGTACGCGAGGGTGTAATCACCAATCGCGGTCACCCGACCCGCTTGGTCGTAGGTAGTAGTGCGACCGAGAGTGGCTACTGATGCTCCGGTGCCGGTTTCCTCAGTTATCCGGTTGAGATGGTCGAAGGTGCGGTCGATTCGCACTCCGCCCGGCTGCAGGATGGCCACTGCGTTGCCTGCAGCGTCATAGACGCTGGTCCAGGTCCGGTCAGCTACGCCCGGGTAGGTGGCGGTTGCTGGTTCAATGATCGACTCGACCAGACCAAGGGCATTGTAGCTAGTCCATGTCGCGTTGCCGCGGCCGTCTGTGATACGGGTTCGCGCGCCCGTGGCATCGTATCCGAACGTGCTGGTGATCGACGTGCTCGCAGATACGGGCTCGATAAGAGAGATCATACGCCCGGCAGCGTCGAAGGTACGTTGGGTGATGTGGCCTTCACCGGAGGTGGTGCTGATGGGATTATTGGCCGCGTCATAGCCGAAACTAGAAGTGCGGACAACCATGCCGGTGCTAGTGAAGTCCTTGGTGCCGATTTGGCGGCCAGCAAGGTCATATTCGGCCTCAGTAGCATTGTCCAGGGCGTCTGTCACCTTAGCCTGTCGGCCCAGAAGGTCATAGGAAATTTTTGAGACATGCAACAAGGGATCGGTTATTTCCGTTACCTGACCAGCGGCGTTGACGGTGTAGCTGGTGGTTTTATCGCTGGGTCCCGGTTCGACGCGCTTGATGAGGTTGCTTGCAGTGTCGTAAGTCAGGGTGGTGGTGTGTGCGGCAGTGGTAGGAATACGCTCGACCCGTGTGGTGGTGATCGCGCGACCAAGATCGTCGTAGGTGGCCTCGATGCGTGCCCCAGTGGGATCGATGACCGCGAGCTGCTCACCAAGCAGGTCGTATTCAGTCACCCGGACGCCACCCGGCCCGGAGGGACCAGGAGCAGTGACCTTGACAGGGCGTCCTAGCGCATCATAGGTGGTGGAGGTGACGTAGTTGCGCGGGTCGGTGACTGTGGTCTGGCGACCGGCAGCGTCATAGCTGTAGGTGATTGTAGGGGTGATCGAGCTGCCGCCCGACGGGGTATAAGTCGGGGCGACAGTCGAGATCAAGCGGCCGGCCTTATCAAAGGTGGAGGTCGCTATGCGGCCTTCGGCATCAACGGCGTGGGTCTGTGCACCAGTTGTGTTGTAGCCATACTTGACAGTAGGTCGTCCAGTGGTGGCGATGCCATTCTTTTCAATCGTTACCTGTGGGGATTTTTTCTCCACCAATCGTCCGCTGAGGTCATAACGCATCGTAGTGGTGAAGTCCGCAGGCGTGGCACCGGATGCGTTTCCGCGAGGGTCGGTGGTGGCGGTCGGTAGGCCGCGGTCATCGTAGGCGCTGGTGGAAATTAAATCGACTACACCGTTCTCTGCCGTCTGCCGGGTCAGCCGGTTCAGAGCGTTATAAACGTAAGATGTGGATTCGGTACGGGTGGTACCTGCTGCCGTGAAAGTTTTCTTGGTGATGTTACCAGTCGCGTCATACTCAAAGGCGGTTTTCCGCTTCAGGGCTCCAGGATCAAGCGTGGTGGAAGTGACCCGATTAGCAGCGTCATGGACGTAGACGGTGGTAGTTTTACCACCGCCATTGACCTGCTGCGTAAGGTTACCAGCCGGGTCATACTCGTTTGCTTGTAGCACCACATCAGTCGAGGTGGCAGAGCCGTTGAGCCGTACATTGTCACCGATCAGCTTTGCTGGCCGATTGTCCATCCAATAGGTGTGATCGCGTTTACGCCCCATAGCGTTAACTTTGCTGGCCAGGCGACCGCCAGGGTCGTAGGAGGAGGACTCCAGCACCACATCATGGGCAGCCTGCGGGCTGACCGGGCTTCCGGTCCAGTTCTTCAGTGTGGTGGAAGCCGGTTCTCCACGCTTGGTGTAGGCATAAGTATAAATGGTGCCTAGCTGATCAGTTAGTGAAGTACGGGCACCAGTGACGTCCCATGTAGATTTGGTTACCCCTTCTTCAGGGTCAGTGACTGTCGCGCCCCGCCCGAAGGAGTCATAAGTGTAGGTGGTGGTGCGCGCCGCATCACCGCCGGTTAGATCGGCCACTGTTTCGGTCAGTATGTTGCCGTCCGCGTCATAGGTGAGGGTAGCTTTGGCAGTATGAATCACATTAGTGATCTCATTTTTCACCCCAGGTTCGGTGCGGGTAAGCAAGCGACCAAGACCATCGTAGGTGAATGCTGTACTGACTCCACTCGGATGGGCTTGAGAAATCTCGGTGCGCGACAGCATCCGACCCACTGCATCATAGGTGAATGTAGTCTTCAGCCCCAATGGATTGATCTGTTCACCCAAATCGCCAGAGGAGGTATAGCGGTAGATCATCTCGTTGTCTCTGGGATCCTTTACCGACTTCAGCAACCCAGCCGGTGTGGTGCCACCACCGACAGCAGGCTCGGTGCCATCGGTGTAGGTGGAGAGTACTGACCTACCTAAGGGAAAATCCGAGGTAGACGGACTGATTGTTTTCGCTACCTCACCATGGGTTGTGTATTCAGTGACAGTGGTATAGGTAGTGTCGGTGTCAGATGCTGATCGGCCATCACGGTGGACAGTCGCCTTGTCGTTACGCGGATCGAACTCGTTGGCGGTGTTGAGGTAGTACTTCCACCTCTCGATTGCACATTCGTCCGGGGCGCGACAGTACTTTCGGGCGATGAGGTTGTTTCGTTCGTCGAAGTAGACGTCGTTAACAATATTATTGCGGTCGATTAGCTTGGTCAGCGCCCCTGAGAGGTTGTACTCATGCCACGAGGTGTGTCCCAGCTGGTCGATCTCCCCGATGATGCGGTATCCGCGCCAGGCATCGTAGAGATATTTCAACTCTTCATTGCGCGGGTCGGTGACAGTGACGCGGGCGGCACCGTTTTGCGGGTCGTATGACTGCGCGCCGATCTGCCAAGTGCCGCCGTTGCGGTCTACATGGGTTTTGAGCCGGTCGGTGGCGGCATCGTATGTGTTGGTTGCCCATACTCGCCCCGAGGGCAAAGTGACACTAACGAGATTGTGTGCCGCTTCAGTGCGAGCCGCGTGGTGCGCACTGACCTCGGTCGCGGTCAGTGGCTTGTCGTAGATGGCGACCTCGTCGATGAGTCCCTTGAAGGGAAATGCCGCCCGCGGGGTGGGCACCGCTGGAGAAGTGGCCGGGTCGGCGACGCCGTTGCCCACCGTGGCGCTGTTTCGCCACGCGCTCACTGCCGCAGTGAGGGTGCCGACCTGCGCACCGTCCAAGAATAAGGTCTGGTTCTGGCCAGAGACGCTCAACACAACATGATGCCAGGTGTCGTCGTTGACCACACCTGTGGAGGTGATCGGTGCGGTGACCGCAGCCAGTGAGCCGCGCAGCTTTCCGTCAGTGCCGACATACAACATCGGTCCCCATGGGATCCCAGAGGTCTCCTGAGTACCAGCGGCCATCAGCACCCCGGACTGGCTGGTCTTGAACCACACCTCCACCGAGATCTGATCTCCTAAGTGAGGCACCGTGTGAGCGGGAAGCTTCAATGCCGAGCCAGTGGTGAACTCAACTGCGGTGTCGGTACTGCCGGCCAGTGCGCCAGGCTTGGCATAGCTGACCGCCTGATAAGTCGCATCAGCTTGGCCCGCGCCCTGGTCGATGGCCACCGTTCCGGAGCTCTCACCCAGCCGCCAGTAGGCGTACGGGTCAGCATCCAGCACGCCGCTGCGATACTGAGAGCCAGTGCTGTAGCTGTAGTGGGTGCAGTTGGGGACGGCCACTGGCGCGCACACCCCAGTCAGCCGATCGCCGTCGTAGTGGTAGGTCCACGTCAACGGCGCACCGTTCACCGGATCGCTGGAAACCGAGGTGACATGAGCACCGGTCCAGGTGAACGTCAATGACCGACCACCTGCGGCCGTCGCTGTCGCCAGCTTCCCACCCGCGCCGTACGTTAAGTCCACGCCGCGGCCACGGGAATCAGTGACTTCGGTCAACCGCCCCTGAACGTCGAAGGTGTAGGTGGTAGCCGACTTGTCCATGAGCCGCCACGTGCCGCCGATTTCCTCGGCCAAGGTGGCGTACATGCCCGGCGGTGGCTGAAAAACTCCGGCCCCGCTGCTCATAAACCGCACCTGCTGCCCGTCGGGGTAGGTCACTAGCGCCGATACAGTCGTACCCCGCACCTCCTTAGCGATCTTCATGTCCCAGCGAGTTGACCACCCCGCCCCAAAGATCCCATTAGTGCGCGGGTCCATGCTGTTGTAAGAACGCGTCACCGATAACGGTGGCCCTGCGGTGGGAACCGAAAGGTCGGTGGCATTGGTGGTGTAGTTGCCACTTTGCTGGTGAAACTCCTGCTTGCCGACACCAGAGGCAGAGAATTGTGAGGTCGTCACGGGTTGACGCACTCCGGTGACGAAAGTCCGCACCTGTGACAGCGTGCTGAGCGAGGTGGAGGTATCGCTGACGGTGACGGTCCACCAATACTGCTTACTCCACGCCAACTTGCTCGCTGGCACCTTCCAGATGTGCACCCCAGCTGCCAGCGTGCCCGAAGAGGTACAACCCGTTCCGGTCATCGCGTCCTTGTCGCAGATCTTGAACGCATACCGCAGCGAACCGCCCACGACGCTGCGCCCTTGGGCCCGTAGCGTGGGAGTCAGCGAATCCATCAACATCCCGTCGCGAGGAAAAGCGTCCAGCAGCAACGGCTCATCCATCAGCAGTGGGTGCTGCTGAACCGGAGCGGCCAGCTTTTTCATCAGCGGCTCGGCTTGCGCGCTGTTCTCTTGCTGGTCCACGAACCGCTCCTCGACCGGAACCGCACCCGGCGGAGCCTCAATGTCGGATCGCCACTGTCCATCGACCGTCACCGCCGACGTCTCAGTGGTCGCCTCACTGCCAACCAGGGTTGGCAGTCCAGTCGCTGATCCGGTCAGCTGACGGGGTATCAACAGCGGCGCCGGCAATGCAGGCGACACGTTAGCGACGACCAGAGCGGGCAACACTGGGGTTTGCAACAACCCCGGAACCACCGCGAGGAACACCAGACCCGACCAGCGAGCCGTACGCAACGATGACAGTTTCCGGCGCATACGCCGTCACCCTCCGAACAGTCAGCGCGGAAGCAAATGCTCCCGCGTTACCCCAGCCCACGACGGGATCCGGCACGCGACCAGGGTCGGCGGTTCGGAGCGCGCAACAAGCAAACGATCAGAAATTACCCGTAAGGGATCTAGGTGCGCAAGCTGCACATAAGGAACAAATAAGGCCCATAGAAGACAGGTTTTAAAAGTCACTTATGCGCTTTGGGTACGGGTGATTACATTACGTAACGGTCACTTGCGGTCGAAGAGGACGGTATGCCGGTCGTGACCGCCTGCCTGTGGCGCGAGGCCAGCGATGATCGCTGGCGGGCGGGTGAGATCAAGTATCTGGACAGTGAGAGCGATCCTGACGGAGCCGCGCACCTGTTCGGGCTGCTCGTCGATTCATCCGCGGAGGCGTTCCGGCGGCTCGCCGAGGACTACTACGAAATTCCGGTGGACCTCGACGCGGTGCGGCACGCCTACGCCCTGCGTCCGCTACCGCAGGCGGTGGTCACCGCGCTGAACGCCGACCTCACGTTGAAGGATCTTGTCGAAGACCTTGCGGCATCTCGGTATCCGCCTACCGCCGATGAAGAGACCAGAAGACCGCTGCCGATCCTTCCCACCCAAGCGATGAACCCGGTGGCAGCAGCATCGGAGCACACCGAGCTGAGTGCCGTACAGCAGCCGATACAGCAACACCGCCTTGCAAGACCATCCTTCACCGACCCGCAACCGCTACCTGAGCAGGGCGAGACGCTGCTGACGAGGCATCTGCCCTTCCCTACGGATCAGAAGGTTGGGGTTTCGAGTACCTCCGGCCGCACACATGCAAGAAGGCCCCTGAGCAGGCATTACGCCGTCAGGGGCCTTTTTCGTTGTGTCGCTCAGCCGGTCTCTTCGGCGTCTGTGGGAGCCAACCTGGGAGCCAAAGGCGCGGACCTGCCCAGCAGAGCCCCGGAGATCGCCGCAGACGCCGCCCGCTTGTCCCCCTCCATCAGATGCCCGTAGACATCCTTGGTGATCGCGATGCTCGCATGCCCGAGGACGTCGGAGACGACGTGCAGCGGTGTGCCCTGGGCGAGCATGGGCGAGGCCCCGGAGTGCCGCAGCTCGTGCGGGTGCCAGTGACCGAGGCCGGCCTTCTGCGCCAGCTTCGAGAACAGGTGGGAGAAGGTGTCGGGGTCGGACGGATTGCCGAGCATCGAAGGGAAGATCAGCCCGTGCTCGGTCCACTCCTCTCCGGCCCGGAGACGTTCCGCGCCGGGGGTGCGGTTCTTGATCCGTTTCACCGCGTACGCCACACGCAGGGTCCTGGCCTCCGGGTCGAAGCCGCTTCACATCAGCCCGAGAGCCTCACCGCGGCGAAGGCCGAAGACGAGCGCCAGGAGGACGAGCGCTCCCGTTCGATGCTTCGCGACCTCGTCAAGGCGACGGCGCTCAGCGCCGTCGCATGGATCGAAGCTCTGTGGATTCCGCACACCGATCCTCGTGCGCGTACCTCGGAAGGGCGCCTACGCGGCATGGGCCTTTCTGGTCAACGTCATGAGTCGATGATCGCACGTCGAGAAGACGACCTCCTGATCTGGCCCCGCTGGTCTACTACCCTCACGATCGCCTGGCGGTGGCTGATCTTTCTACAGGGCTGGGGGCGATCGACGGTCCGGGACTTCGTACCTCAGTCCCAGCCCACCGAGCATCAGGGCGATGAAGGAGCAGATGTTCCCGTGCCCGTTGCGTGCCCGTCAGTAGAGGGAGCAAGAGAAACTTACGGAGAATCACGGATACTCGAAGCACTCCCTCGCAGGTCAGCGCTTCCCGACCCGTCCTCGCCCTCGTCATCCTGGCCGCTGATGTTCCCTGGCTATCGCTTCATGATCGTCTGCCTGCACCCGCACGGCACCTCGCCGTGCCTCCACCGACCCGTGGCCGGTCAGCCGTTCGGGATGTCGTGTTTCCTTAGCGGGGATCCGTCGCCGACAAGCCACAGATGGCCGAACGGGTCGATGAAGCCGCCCTGCCGGTGAACGCCCCATGGCGCCTCGTGGTCGCGAATCTCGTCAACGCTGCCGTCCGCTCCGGCCGCAACGGCGCGCTCGATGAAGCTGTCGGGATCATTCACGAAGACCTCGACGCGTACCGTTCGGGAGCCGAGGGCGGCAGGGGTGTCCCACTTGTTGTTCGCAGGTTCACCGAGAAAGAACGGGGCACCCTCGATGGCCAGTCCCACCACGCCGCCGATGTTCCACAGCTCGTCGGCCGGGTCTGTCTAGTTAACGGTGTATCTCGGTTTTGATTGGTTCTATCGGGAGGTCGGGGTCAGACGACCTTCGAAGGTGATCGCGAAGGCGTTTAGGGCGGCCTTCCACCGGGTGATCCAGCGTTTGCGGCCCTTGCCGGTCGGGTCCAGGCTCGTGATCGCCATGTAGACGCACTTGAGCGCGGCCTGCTCGTTCGGGAAGTG
>NZ_JBVJIA010000024.1:0-41549 GCF_055586505.1 Streptosporangium sp. NPDC050148
ATCAAACTGATAAGTACCGCTCCCCGCCCCCCACCCCCCCCCCCCCCCCCCCCCCCCCCCCCCCCCCCCCCCCCCCCCCCCCCCCGCGACCGGCTTCCGCCGCGCCGGTTTGTCGGTGAGGTGATCTAACGTCCCGGCCATGACTTCAGCGACGCAGGCGTACACGTACGCCGCGCCCTCCTCCCTTGTGGACGGCCGTCTCGGACTGGCGACCTCCGGCGGGCGGGCCCTGTCCGGCCCGGCCGTGGCCCCCCGGTTCTTCAGGGGCGTGGTGACCCGGGCGGCCCCCGCCGCGGCGGCCCTGCTCGGCGTCGCCGACGTGGCGCTGGCCCGCTACCACCAGCCGCAGGCGCGGCCCGGCTGGGTGCGCGACCCGGTGGTGACGTGCAACGGAGACCGGTTGCGGTTCGAGTCGTTCTCGGCCTGCGGCGGCGTGTACGCCCGGCTCGATCTGCTGAGCGGCGCGCTCGACGGCGAGGTGTTCGACCGGGGCACCACCAACGTCGACGTGAACGCGCCGCTCCGGGAGGCGCTGGCGCGCATCGGCGCGCGGGACCCGTTGCACCTGGGGGTCGGGCTCGACGAGCTGGTCGTGACCACGATGGACGGCGCGGTGGTGGAGAAGAAGGTGCCGCTGCCCGAGCGCTGGTTGCGCGGCTTCGCCGAGGTGCAGGTCATCGCCTCGGGCATGGACCAGCGCGGTGAGCTGACCGGCATGACGGCGGTGCGGTTCCTGCGCGGGCTGCCCAGGAAGGGCACGGTGTGGGTGACGCAGTCGGGACGCGAGCTGAAGGTCTCCGGCCATCAGGTTCCGGGCTCGGTCCAGCTCGCCGGCCCCAACCGGCTCGGCACCCTCCTGCCGCTGCTGCGCTTCGCGAAGTCCCTGCGGGTGTACGGCCCGGCCGACGCCGCATCCAGCGCCTGGGAGCTGGAGCTGCCCGGCATGCGCTACACGCTCACCCTCTCGCCCGAGCGCTGGCGCGGCTTCTCCGGTGAGGGCGCGGTGCTCGACGACCTGGCCGGCGACGAGGCCGAGGACGACGCCGACGTGGTGGGCATGCTGCTCAACTTCGAGCCCGAGATCGAGATCGGCCTGCTGGCCGACCGCGCGGGCCTGCCCGCCGACCGGGTGCGGGCCGCGCTGACGCGGCTCGGCGTCGCCGGCCGGGTCGGCTACGACCTGGCGGAGGCCGCCCACTTCCACCGCGAGTTGCCCTACGACAAGGACAACGTGATCCTGCTCAACCCGCGGCTGGCCAAGGCGCGCAGGCTCGTCGACGCGGGCGCCGTGCACCTCGAAGGCGAGCTGGCCACCGTCCGCACCCCGGGCGGCGTGCGCCGGGTCTCGCTGGCCGACGGATCCTGCACCTGCGAGTGGTGGTGGGACCATCGCGGCTCCCGTGGGCCGTGCAAACACGTGCTGGCCGCCCGGATCGTCGCCCGCGCCGCCGTGGAGGTCCCCCGATGACCCTCTGGACGGAGATCTGCGACCTGGTCGTCCGCAATCAGGTCACCCGCCTGGCCGACCGCCTGGTCACGCTCACCGAGGAGGAGCGAGCCGAGCTGAGCGGGCGGTTGCCCGGCCTCGTCAAGGAGCTGCGCCGGGTCCACACCGAGCAGGTGCGCGCCCTGCATCCCGACGACTTCGAGGAGATGGCCTCCTGGGAGGTCGGCGACCTGCTCGACAGGCTGGCCGGCGCGCTGCTGCTGACCGGTGTCGGCGTCATCACCGGCCCGGCGGCCGCGGTGACGTGGATGACCGGCCGCGACGTCAACCGCCGCTGGGCCGACGACCCCAATGTCGCCCAGGTGTGCCGGGTGGCGGCCACCCGGCCACCGGAGTGGCGTCGTGACGTCGCGGTCCGGCTGGCCCGGCGGGTGCGCCGTCCCGCCGAGCGCATCGCGCCGCTGGCCGTGGCGCTGCTGCGTGAGTCCGGCGCGGTGCCGCCCGACCACGACCCGCTGGTGGCCGCCTGGCTGGCCGCGCCGAGCGTGGCCGACGACCCGCTGACCCCCGTGCTGCTGCCCCGCGTCTTCGACGCCGACGGCGCGGGCCGCGTCCTCCGCGAGGAGCGACTGGAGCCCCGCCCGACCCGCTGGCTGGCCGCCGTCGCCCGCGAGCTGCCCAGACAGCAGGTGCTCGACGGCTGCGTGAGCCGTTTCCTGCGCGGCGGCGAGGCGCAGGACCTGCGGTTCTTCGTCCGGTTGCACATGCTCCTCGACCCCACGCCCGCGGAGTCCGCGCCCCGCCTGCGCGACTACCTGCGGTTGTTGCCGTCGGCTCCCGGCACGGTCGCCGAGGTCGCCGCCGGACAGGTGCGCGGGGCGATGCCGCTCGACCACGCCGACCTGGTCGAGGCGATCGACGCGCTCACCTTCCGGGACGAGGCCAAGCTCGCCGCCACGGGCCTGCGCTGGCTCGACCAGGCGATCTGGGCCACGCCCGAGGCGGCCGGCGATCTCGTGACCGCGCTGATCACGGCGTACGCGCACAAGTCCTTCGACGTGCGCAACCGCGCGGTCGAGCTCACCCTGAAGCACTCCGGCCTGTTCGCCGGCCACGCCGAGGCGATCCTCGACGCGATCCCCGACCTTCCCGGCGACGTGGGCGCCAGGCTCGCCGCCCGGTTCGGCGGGGAGGGGGCCGTCGAGGAGCTGATCGAGGCCAGACGGTTCCCGCCGCTGCCGCAGGTGCCCTCACCGGGGCGTTTCCCCGAGCCGTCGATCTTCCCGGGCCGGCACGAGCGGTGGATCGACCAGGAGCGCTGGATGGCGGCGTTCGTCACCGGGGCCGCGGAGGACCGCGCGGACCTGATCGGCAGGCTGAGGCCGCACGTCGAGCAGCGGACGCGGTACCGGCCGGACAGGGACGAGATCACCGGCCCCGACGAGTGGCAGGCCGTGCTGGCCGAGGAGCTCGTCGTGCCCGGCACCCTGCCGGAGATCCCCCCCATGGGTCCGGAGAGGTTCTGGGACGGGGCGAGTCACTCGGTCTCGGTCCGTCCGGTCGCCCGGGGCGAGGAGATCGAGCTGGAGCCGGCGGAAGGACGGTTCACGACGATCGGCTTCTGGCGCCCCGGCCACTACCTCGACGACGACGCCCCGTTCCGCGTCGTCTTCATCACCTGGACCAGCGACGACGGCCCGGCCGGGGCCGTGGCCGTCGAGGGCGGCCGGCCGATCCCCTTCGCAGGCGGCCGGGTCCACCTGTACGGACAGCCCTCCGACGACGACCGGGCACCGGGCACCGGCCCCGGCGAGCCGGAGGAGGCCGACGGGGCGGACGAGGCCGGTGAGGCCGGCAAGGCCGGGGGTTTCGACGGGCATGGGGACTTCGACGACGCCCTCCCGGACCACCGCGAGCGCCGCCCGGTGGAGCCCGGAGTCCTCTACGACGACTCGGTGGAGGCCATGCCGTGGCACGTCCTGCACGACGTCTACGAGCGCATGGCCGAGCTGGGGGTGGACCCCGACCGGATCACGGCCATGCGCGAGGGCCTGCCGGTGCCCCCGCCCGGCCCGGACGAGCCGCTCGTGGCGGTCACCGTCGGCTTCGTCCCGCCCCGGCTGCGCTCCTTCCAGCCCGAGCCGCTTCCTCCCGTGCACGAGTGGCGGCGGCGGCACCGGCTCCCGTACCCGGAGCGTCTGTCGCCGCCGTCCGACCTCCTCGTCAACCGCTACGCGGAGCTGTACGGGGCCCTGCGCGCCGGCACGCTGCCACCGGTGCTGCTGGCCACGCCGACGTGGACGACCGGCCACCTCGACCCCGACGTGCTGCTCGACCGGCTGGAGACGTGCGCCGCCGCGGGCGTGGAACCGCTGCGGGCCGATCTGGCGCAGGCGCTGCTGCGGCTGCCACGGGGCGGTCACCCGGCCGCCGCCGACCGGGCTGCGAAGATCGATTCCGCGGCGGCGCGCAGGGTGGCCGAGTGGCTGGCCGGGCAGGGCATGCCCGACCCGGAGTGCGGTCTCCGGTGGACCCACATGGTGGGCGCGTCCATGGCCGAGTTCGGCGACGGCGAGCCCGAGCACTTCACCGCGGTCCGCCTGACCCCGGTGCTGCGGGCCGCGCCCACCGGCGACGAGCTGATCGACGAGGTGCTGCTGCGGCAGCCGTCCGACTGGGCGGGCGAGGACATGGGCAACGGGATGGGCGGGTGGCCGGCCGTGCTGCCCTCGCACCGCGAGGTGGTGGCCGTGAACATGCTGCCGTTCGTGCTCCGTGGTCAGTGGTACACGAGCGTGACCCCGGCGGAACTGTCCGGCCTGGCCGCCTGCGACGGGCCGGTGGGCGAGGCGACGGCGGTGATCATCGCTTTCCTGCTGGGGAGCCGCGCGCCCGGGACGATCCCGGTGGTCCTGCGGATGGCGGCCAGAGGCGACCTGCCCGCCGAGGCGATCGGCCGTCAGCTCGCGCTGGTGCTGCGCCGCACCTGGCTGGAGACCCGCCCCGCCATCGCGGCCCTGACCGAGCTGGCCGACGCCGGCGGCCACCACGAGGTGTGGCGCATCCTGCGCGCCCTGCTGCCCGGGATGCTGCCGGGCGAGGGACGGCGCATCACCGTGACCCACACCGAACTCGTCGCCTTCGCCGCCGACGTGGCACGCTGGACCGGCGCGCGCGGGGATATCCCGGTCGTCGCCGAGTTCGCGCGGAGCCGCCGGACGATCCGCTTCGTCCACGAGTGCCGGCGCCTTCACGCCCAGCTCACCGGAGCCCCGTCATGACCTGACGACGTCCGTGCCGGCATCCGTCCGGTTCTGGCCGGTTCGTTCCGCACCGGCCAGGCCTCCCGTACGGGAGGTCCGGTGCCTTCCGCGTACGGAGGGGATCGAGGACCGATCCGCTCCGTACGCGGGAGGACGGCCGCGTGTCAGCCGCGGCCCTCGACGAGGACGCCGTCGACCCTGCGGGGGATGCCGAGCGGGTTGTCGTCGCGAAGCTCGGGCGGGAGCAGCTCGGCCGGCCAGTCCTGGTAGGCGGTGGGGACCAGCCACCTGCGGATCGCGGCGGCGCCGACCGAGGTGTGGGCGGCGGCGGTGCTGGAGGGCCAGGGGCCGCCGTGGTGCATGGCCCAGCGGACCGCGACCCCGGTCGGCCACCCGTTCCAGATCAGCCGCCCGGCCTTCTTGAGCAGCACCTCGGAGCTGGCGCGCGCCTCGGCGGGGTCGGTCGCGTGGATCGTCGCGGTCAGCGAGCCGTCCAGCCGCTCCAGGACGGCGGGCAGCTCGGCCGGGTCGGTGTAGACCACCACGACGGCCGCCGGGCCGAAGCACTCCTCGGCGATGCCGTGCGGGTCCCCGGCGAACGTCGCCAGGTCGGTGACGAACACCTGCGGCGTCACCGCGAACGCCCCCTCCCCCGGCTTGCCCTGGGCCAGCGAGGAGAGCTTGCCCAGCCTGGCCAGCCCGTGCAGGAAGCCGCCCTGCATCCGCTCGGTGAGCATCGGCCCGCCCTCGGTGGCGGAGACCGCGTCGGCGATGGACGCCAGCAGCTCGGCGTCGTCGGGCACGAACACCAGCCCGGGGTTGGTGCAGAACTGGCCGGTTCCCAGGGTCAGCGAGGTGGCGAAGCCCTGGGCCAGGCCGTCGCGGGACGCCGACGGCAGCACCACGACCGGGTTGACGCTGCCCAGCTCGCCGTAGAACGGGATGGGGTCGGGGCGCTCGGCGATCAGTGCCTGGATGGCCTTGCCGCCCGGGATGGAGCCGGTGAAGCCGACGGCCGAGACCGACGGGTGCCCGGCCAGCCGCTTGCCGGCGTCGAGCCCGCTGACCAGGCCGAGCAGGTCCGGATCGGGCAGGGCGTCCCTGATGACCCGCCACGACAGCTCCGACGTGCGCGGGTGCCCGTCGTGGGCCTTGACCACGACCGGGCAGCCGGCGGCCAGGGCCGAGGCGGTGTCGCCGCCCGCGACCGAGAAGGCGAAGGGGAAGTTGCTCGCCGCGAAGACGCCCACCACGCCGGGCAGGGGGTGGTTCATCCGGCGAAGGTCCGGGACGGGCGGCTGGGCCGTCGCGTGGTCGATCACCGCCTCCACGTGCCCGCCGTCCCGCAGCACCTGGGCGAAGAGCCGGAACTGGCCCGCGGCGCGCCCGACCTCGCCGCGCAGCCGGGTCTCGCCGAGCGCGGTCTCGGCGTCGGCCGCCTGCCACAGCTCCTCGACGTTCGCCTCCAGCGCCGCCGCCACCGCCTCCAGCACGGGGGCCCGGTCGGCGGAACGCCAGGAGGATCCGGCGGCACGGGCCGCCTCGACGATCGCGTCCAGCTCGGCGTCCGAGGTCGGGGGGAAGGGATCTCCGGTGGACTCACCGGTTCTGGGGTCAACTGAGTGGATCAAGATGAAGCCTTTCCTCAATGGAGCCTCTGACGCCCCGTGGGGACCACCCTCCTACGGTAAGCGCTTTCCGTAACAGCGGCCACCTCGTCGGCCTGCCCGAGGCCGTTCATCCGACATCCTCTCGCTACCCTCCAGACCTCGCGAATCACCATGAAACACCACCGCGTCCCCGGCCGGGCAGGGCGGGAGACGCGGTGGGGTTGATGGAGCCGGGGGGACGGGGGGACGGGGGGACGGGGGGACGGGGGGACGGGGCGGAGGGGACTCGTGGTCCCCTCCGCCCGGCGGACGGCCCTCGCCGGGCGGTCACCACGCGGTGGCCGGCCACCGGCGACACCGAGGATCACCACGGACACCGGGGACACCGGGGATCGATCACCGGGGATCACTGGAGATCACCGCGGAACGAGCGCCGGGCGTTCGCTACGGTGCGAACGCCTTGACCTCCAGGATCCCGACCGAGGCCCCGGAGGCGCTCTGCAGCACCGCGCGCAGCCGGGTCGTGCTCACGGTCGTGAACGTCACGGTGTTGTACTGGTCGCCGGCGACGGGGTAGCCGCTCGCGCCGGGCACGTCCACGTAGGCGGTGCCGTTCCAGGACTGCAGCTTCCACGACGCCGGCAGGTCGATGCCCTGGCCGTCGTCGAAGAAGTAGACCTGCGCCCGGTTGACCGAGACCGCCGACGGCCAGGTCAGCTGGGCCCACTGCTCACCCTGTTCGGGCCAGGTGCCCCAGCGCGGGTTGACCGTGTCGTTGGACGAGGCCGGGTCGATCCCGTCGTTGAGCGCGGCGGCCGCCTCCCACGCCGAGGTGTAGGAGGCCGAGGGAGTCGCCGACGGCGCCAGGTTGCCGGTGGGCGGCTGCTGGGTCCCGCCCCGGTTGTAGATCTTGATCTCGGTGAGGCCGCTCTTGGCGCCGGAGGCGTTGGTCATCAGCACCCTGACCCGCTGGGCGCTGACCGGGGTGAACCGGACCAGGTTGTAGTTGCCCTGCGGGGTGCCCGGCGTCCTCACCTGCGCGGCGACGTTCGTCCAGGTGGAGCCGTTGAGGTACTGGATCTGGTACGACGACGGTGCCCGGTAGGTGCCGCTCGCCGGGCGGCTGTCCTTGAAGTAGAGCCTGACCTCGTCGAGGGTCCTGGCGCTGCCGAGGTTGACCTCGTACCAGTCCTGGGCGTTGGGCGAGCCGCCCGCTCCCCAGAAGGGCTCGTTGATCGGGTACCCGTCCACGGCCGCGCCGACGCTGGTGCCGGAGGCGGTGTGCGAGGCCGACACGGTGGCGCCCTGGGCGAGGTTGGTCAGGTTCGCGCTCAGGTCGACCCCGGCCTTGGCGAGCGCGTCGACCACGCGCGCCTCGGAGTGGACGACCTGCTGGGGTGCCTGCATCCCGGGGACCGCGACGTTGTGGGTCACGGTGCCCGCGGTGCCGGTGAAGGTGACCCCGCCGGTGGCCGGGTCCCACACGAAGGGCACGAGCCGGTCGACGGTCGCGGCGCGGGTCCCGTTGATGAAGATCGAGTACCCCTGGGGCACCCCCGGGTAGCGGGTCACGCCGTCGGCCGGGTCGTCCCAGACGATCGACAGGTCGGCGTTGCGGTAGCGGATGTTGTTGACCGCGAAGTGCGACCAGCCGATGTTGATCGGCGAGAGCTGCACCCTGTTGTCGTTGCGGGGACGCAGCCCGGCCACGTCCTCGATCAGCGTCCAGTTGCTGCTGCCGAGGATGTTGTGGTGGATCCACGACCGGTAGGTGATGGACGAGCCGTTCCAGTTGGCCCAGAACTCGTTGGCGTCCGGCCACTGGGTGTTGCCGCCGACGTACTGCGCCCAGGCGTTCCAGTACAGCAGCTTCTTGTAGTCCTCGTTGGAGATGTACGGGCTGGGATAGTTGCGCAGCGCCGAGGAGTAGAGCCGGAACTGCACGGTGGAGTTGATGGTGGAGAAGTTGTTGCTGCCGGGGTTGCCGGCCGCCGCGGCAGCGGCCTTGTCCCGCTGGTTGGCGGTGTAGAAGGGGAAGATCGGGTACTCGGCGGGGTCGGCGTACAGGCGCAGCGCCTCGCGGTAGGTGGCGGTGTTGGGCATCAGCCCCACCGCGTACGGGTAGAAGTTGTTGATCTCCTTCCACGGGTTGAGCGCGTTGGTGGCCACGTGCCGGTGCTGCAGCACCTTGGCGGTGGGGTTCCACAGCACGTTGACGACCGCGTTCTGCACCCGGGTGGCCAGGGCGCGCATCTCGGCGGCCTTGGTGGCGTTGCCGATCGTGTCGTAGGCCTGGGCCGCGGCCAGGGCCCCGCTGTAGACGTAGGCGGACTCGGTGCGGTCGAGGTTGCCCGCGCGCCAGTGGAAGGAGACCGCGTCGGCGTCGTTGCCGGTCAGCGCGCCCCAGTCGTACTCGATCAGGCCGTTGCCGTCACGGTCGTAGTGGCTGAGCTGGCCCTTGACGTCACCCTCGGCGTACTTGGCGAGGTTCGCCGCGATGGCGGGCTGGCCGCCGTGGATCTGGTAGCTCTTCCAGGCCGCCTCGCCGATGTACTGGGTGTAGCTGTTGGACCAGTTGTCCGGGTCGCCGGGGTTGTCCATGAACCGGCCGCCCCGGGAGGTCTGGCCGACCGAGAGCCAGTCACCGTAGGCGTACAGCGGGGTGCGCAGGTACTTCAGGTCGTCGATGTGCATCGGCTGGGTCAGCGCGATGGCGTTGTTGTAGCCGAGCACGCCCTCGATCGAGGTGGGGAACTGGTACGTCTGGCCCGGCAGGTTCGCGTCCAGGCTGTTGAACCGCATCAGCCACCAGCGGTAGTAGTAGTTCTTCTTGATGGCCGGCTCGGGCGCGTCGAAGTAGGGGATGTTCTGCGCCCACCACAGGTTGTAGGCCCGCACGTGGGTGGCGAACGCGGTGGCGTTGCCGTAGCCCTTGTAGGCGTTGTACTCGCTCAGCGACTCGGGGATCTCGTCGGTGACGAACCCCATGACCACCTTGGCCGTGGCGGTGGCCCCGGCCGCGACGGCGATCGACCGGGTGAGCGCCCCGCCGGAGGCGGTGAAGCCGTCACCCGACAGGCGCGGGCGGATCGTGGTGAGGTTCTTGAACGAGTTCACCGTGCCGGTCAGCTCGTTGCCGCTGCCGGAGGTGGCGTACGGCGAGGCGGCCCGCAGCTGCACGGTGGTGGAGGACGAGCCGGTGTTGACGATCGAGAGGTTGGCCACCGCGACGTTGTTCTCGGTGACGAACTTGGTCTGCTCGACCCGGATGCCGCTGCCGGTGTGCACGCTCCTGTAGTGGCTGGGCGCCTGCCAGCGCTGGCTCACCTGCTCGCTGAGGGAGCCCGGCGTGACCGTCACGGTGAACGCGCTCTGGTCGTTGATGCTCTCGATGTAGGCGGCCTTGCCGGCGAACCCCAGCGTGCCCGGGGTGTGGGTCTTCATGAAGAACGCCCGGCCGCGGGTCATCAGGATGCCGCCGTCGGCGTCGGAGGGGTCGCTGCCGGGCCGGGCGAGCAGCCGGTCGATCCAGAAGTTCGTCCCGGAGCTCTCGGCGTCGTAGATGGCCCTCATCATGTTGCCGGTGGTGTATCCCACCGGTGGCGCGGGGACGGCCGGGCCGGTGAAGGCCGGGTACCCGATGGGCTGGTCCGCGGACGCCTCCTGGGCGAGGACCGTCAGCGAGCTCATCGCGAGGCAGAGCGTCGCCGCCACGGTCACTGATCGTCGTCTGAAGCGGGCTGATGTCGGCATGCGTCACGTCCTTGGGGGTGCCGGGCGGGGTGCGGGGAGGAGGGGCGGGGGACGGTGGAACGGCCGGCGCGGCCGGAGACCGCGTCCTAGTTCACGATCGGCCCCGAAAAGGTTTTCGGCAATGTTAAATTTCGATAACGCAGACCGGTACGCGACCGTTGATCGGGAGGACGGGTGCGGCATAGGGTGAGCCGCGCGTGTACGAGACCCGGACACGGTCGTGACGACCTGGAAAGGATTTCGGTGGGTCGACATCGATCCGAAGCGGTGACCCTGACCGACGTGGCCAGGCGCGCGGGGGTGTCCGTGTCGACGGCCTCCAAGGCCCTCAACAACCGGTCCGAGGTCGCCGAGACCACCCGGCTCCGGGTACGGCGCGCCGCGGCCGAGCTGTCCTTCCGCCCCGGCGCGGCCCCCGGGTCGGCCGCCGCCCGTACGCGCACCATCGGGCTGCTCACCGACGAGCGTGACGGGCGCTTCGCGATGCCGGTGCTCCTCGGCGCGGAGAACGCGCTGGGCGGTGAGGGGATGTCCGCGGTGCTCTGCGACGCGCGCGGCGACCCCCGCCGCCGCGAGCACTACCTGCGCACCCTGACGGCCGGGCAGGTGGACGGGTTCGTCATCCTGGGCGAGGACAACGACGTGCGCCCCTCGCTGACCCGCGACGTCCCGGTGCCCGTGGTCTACGTCTACGGCGAGTCCGACGATCCGCGGGACCTGTCGCTCCTGGCCGACGACGCGGGCGGCGCGCGCCTGGCCGCCGAGCACCTGCTGTCGCTGGGACGCCGCCGCGTCGGGCACATCACCGGCCCGGAGTCCTACCGCGCCGCGCGTGACCGGCTGACCGCCCTGCGCGGCGTGCTGGACGGGCACGGGCTCGGCCTGGCCGGCGGGCGGCCGTTCCACGGCGAGTGGTCCCGGCGCTGGGGACGGTACGCGACGCGCGCGCTGCTCGGCGCGGAGCCCGGGGTGGACGCGATCTTCTGCGGCAACGACCAGATCGCCGACGGCGCCTGCCAGGCCCTGGCGGACCTCGGCCGGCTGATCCCCGGCGACGTCGCGGTGGTGGGCTACGACAACTGGGCCCCGCTGGCCGCCGACTGCCACCCGCCACTGACCAGCGTCGACCCCGGCCTGGAACGGCTGGGCGCCGCGGCGGTGCGCTACCTGTCCGCCGCGCTGGACGGGCACCGGGCCTCCGGCGTCGTCCGCCGACCGGGACGGCTGGTGATCCGCGAGTCGACCGGTCCCGCGTAGGCGGCCGGCCGGGCGCGTCCCCGCGGAAGCGCGAGGGCGATAAAAGGCTTTTACTCGCCGTACCATGTATATGCCCTTGTCAGACGCCTGGGTGGGCTTGCTCCCCGGCACGTCGGCGGCTATCTTCGACGGGGGCGGACGTCCCCCAGTAGAAAAGGTTTTCTCTCAGATGGCTCCCCAACGACACGCCACGATCACCGACGTGGCCACACGCGCAGGGGTGTCCATCGCGACGGCCTCCAAGGCGCTCAACGGGCGCGGTCAGGTGCGGGCGGAGACCCGCGAGCGCGTCTTCCGCGCCGCCGAGGAGCTCTCCTTCCGGCCCAACGCCCTGGCCCGCGGCCTGCTCTCCGGGCAGACCCGCACCGTGGGCCTGCTCACCAGCGACAGCGTGGGACGGTTCGGCATCCCCGTGCTGCTCGGCGCGGAGGACGCCTTCGGCGCGGGCGAGATGGCGGTGCTGCTCTGCGACGCGCGCGGGGACGCCATCCGCGAGCAGCACCACGTCCGGACGCTGCTCACCCGCCGCGTCGACGGCCTGATCGTGGTGGGCGAGAGCACCGACCCCCGCCCGTCGGTCAGCCGCGACCTGCCGATACCGGTGGTCTACGCCTACGCCCCCTCCCAGGATCCCGCGGACGTGTCGTTCGTCCCCGACGACGTCGACGGCGCCGCGCAGGCCGTACGGCACCTGCTGACCCTGGGACGGCGCCGGATCGCCCACGTCACCGGCCCGACCCACTACCAGGCGGCCCGCGAGCGCGCCGCCGGGGTGGCGGCCGCGCTGGAGGAGGCCGGTCTGTCCCTGTCCGGCGGGCAGGTGCTGTACGGCGCGTGGTCGCAGCGCTGGGGGCGGCAGGCCGCCGACGTGATCCTGCGCGCCGATCCCGAGACCGACGCGGTGGTGTGCGGCAGCGACCAGATCGCGGCGGGCCTGATGGAGACCGTCCGCGAGCGGGGCCGCCGGGTGCCCGAGGATCTGGCGGTCGTCGGCTACGACAACTGGGAGGTCCTGTCCACCGAGACCAGGCCCCCGCTCACCACGATCGACATGAACCTAGAGGCCCTGGGCCGTACGGCGGCCCAGCACCTGTTCGCCGCGATCGACGGCCGGGCCACCCCGGGCGTCCACCGGATGCCCTGCCGCCTGGTCATCCGCGACTCCACGGTCTGAGCGCGTCCCCGGGTTCTCCCGTCCCCTTCGCAGGACCATCATCGTCAGGCCAGCCTGGCGTCAAGACGGCTTGACGTCAGGCTGGCCTGACGGAATACTCGGGTCATGACGACTCCCGACGATCTCGAACACCGGTTCACGCTGCTGGGCGCGGCCAACCGCTACGACACGCTGCGAACGCGCGACGCCCTCGCGACGCCGCCCGAGGAGGGTGATGAGGACGACGACGTCGCCGGTGTCGCCGGTGTCGCCGGCGTCGCCGATGTCGCCGATGCGGCTCCGCTCACCCGGGGCGAGGCCCTGGAAGCGCTCGCGCTCAGCGAGGTGATCGCACGCAAGGCCACCTACGGACGCCAGCTGTCCGTGCGCTCCGCGCGCCGGGCGGGTGCCTCGTGGTCCCAGATCGGCGCCGCGCTGGGCACCAGCAAGCAGGCGGCCTGGGAGGCCCACAACCGGTGGATCGACGAGCAGGCCAGGCCGGAGAGCCCGGGTCACCATGGCTGGGACGAGGACGCCGTCGCGAACGCACGCGCGCTCGCGGGAGAGCCCGACGGGCAGGACGGCGCGTGAACGCGCGCCCGCCCGTCCCGGTCGGCGATCACGGCTCCCCGTAGAGGTTCGCGGGGGCCCTCAGTTCTTGATGCCGGTGAGCGTGACCCCCTCGATGAAGTACCGCTGCAGGAAGAAGAAGAGCGCGATGATCGGGGCGATCACCGCGGCCGAGGCGGCCATCAGGTAGCCCCACTGGGTGATGTAGACGCTCTGGAAGGAGGCCAGGCCGAGCGAGAGGGTGTACCTGCTCTCGTCGTTGAGGTAGAGCAGCGGCCCGAGGAAGTCGTTCCAGGTGCCGATGAAGGTGAAGATGGTCACCACGACGATCGCGGGCCGGGACAGCGGCAGGACGACGGTCCACAGGACCCGGCCGGGCGAGGCGCCGTCGATGTAGGCGGCCTCGTCCAGCTCGAAGGGGATGGTCAGGAAGAACTGCCGCAGCAGGAACACGTTGAACACCCCTCCCCCGGCCCCGGCGAACCAGCTCGGCACGGTGAGCGGGACGAACGTGTCGAGCGCGCCGAGCTCCTGCCACATGACGAACGTCGGGATGAGCGTCACCGCGTACGGCAGCATCACCGCGCTGAGCAGGACGGCGAAGACCGCGTCGCGTCCCCGCCAGCGCAGCCGGGAGAAGCTGAAGGCGGCGATCGAGCAGGTGATCACGGTGCCGAGCACGCCGACGACGGCGATGATCACCGTGTTGAGGAGGTAGAGGGCGAACGGCTGGGCGGTGAGCGCCTCGGTGAAGTTGGACCACCGGAAGGGCGAGGGGATCCATTCGGGAGGCGCGACGAACATCTGGGCGTCCTCCATGAGCGAGCTGCGCACCAGCCACACGAACGGCACCAGGGTCGGCAGGGCCCCGGCCACCAGGGCCAGGTGGACCAGCACCCTGCCGTACCGCCGGGGACGGCGCGTCGCGGCGGCCCCGGCACGGGCGGGCGGGGCGCCGGGGTCGTCCGGGACGCCGGGGGTGCCGGGAGCACCGGGGGTGCCGTCCCGGTCCGGGCTCGGGCGGCGCGGGGCACCGGTCGCGGTCATCGGGCACCCGCCATCTCGTAGTACACCCAGCGCCGGGCGTTGTGGAACATCAGGAAGGTGAGCACCATGATGATCATGAAGAGCACCCAGGCCAGCGCGCTCGCGTACCCCATCTCGCTCTCGACGAACGCCTTACGGAACAGGTAGTACACGTAGAAGAGGGTGGAGTGGTCGGGGCCGCCCTCGGTCATCACGTACGCCTGGTTGAAGACCTGGAAGGTGCCGACCACCCCGACGACGAGGTTGTAGAAGATGGTGGGGGTCATCATCGGCAGGGTCACGTGCCAGAAGCGCCGCAGCGGCCCGCCGCCGTCGATGGAGACCGCCTCGTACAGGTGCCGGGGCACCCCCTGCAGGCCCGCGAGGAAGATCACCATGGTGTTGCCGAACCCCCAGGTGCTCATGACGATGAGCGAGGGGATCGCGGTCGCCTCGTCGTAGATCCACTGCCCGGCGGGCAGGCCGGCCTGGCGCAGCAGGGAGTTGAGCAGGCCGAAGTCGGGGTTGAAGATCCAGATCCAGAGGACCACGTTCGCGATCGCGGGCACCAGCGTCGGCAGGTAGAAGACGGTCCGCCAGAGCGAGAGCCCGCGGACCCTCTGGTTGAGCAGCAGGGCGACGGCGAAGGCGACGATCAGCCCGAGCGGCACGGCGCCGAGGGTGTAGTACGTCGTGACGGTCAGCGACGTCCAGAACAGCTCGTCCCCGGCCAGCGCGGCGTAGTTGTCCACGCCCACGAAGGACGGGGTGCCGCCGATCTGCCAGTCGGTCAGGCTGAAGGCGAACGAGGCCACCATCGGCCCGGCCGTGAAGATCGCGAAGCCGAGGATCGCGGGCACGGCCATCAGCACGCCCCAGCGCCGCTCCATGCGCCGCTGGCCGGAGAGACGCCGGCCGGAGAGACGCCGATCGGGGAGACGTCGGCCGGAGAGACGCCGGCCGGAGAGACGCCGGTCGGAGAGACGCCGGCCGGGGAGGGCGGGCATCTCACAGTCCCTGGGTGTGGTGCCGGCCGCGCAGCATGGCCGTGATCTTCGGCGCGGCCTCCTTCAGGATCGCCGCGGCCGGGCGCTCGCCGCTCTCGATCTCCTGCAGGGCCGGGGTGAGCACGTCGGAACCGATGACGGTCATGTCCCTGATCCGGTTGCCGAAGGCCGGTACGCCGTGGTCGCGCGCGTAGTCGACGACCGCGGTGCGGAACTCCGGCGGGTGGGAGTCGTTCCTGGTCCAGGAGTCGATGGCGGCCTGGTCCTCGTAGTACCTGCGCTCCTGGGGCATCCACAGGCCGCGCGCGTACAGGTCGACGTGGCGGGGGTCGATGTGGAAGGCGAACAGCTCGACCGCCTCCTCCACGTGCTTCGTGCCGGCGAACACGGCCGAGGCCCCGGCGACCTGCGCGGTGGTGTACGGCCGCTCGTACACCGGCAGCACGCCGATGCCGTAGTCGACCTTGCTCTCGTTCATGTCGAGCAGGCTCCAGTGCCCGTCGACCACCATCGCCACCCGCCTGGTCTTCAGCAGGATGCTGGTGCCGGGCACGTCGTCGCCGGTGGCCGCGAGCTGCCCGGGACCGGGGGCGACGCGGTGCTCGTAGATCAGGTCCTGGAGGTTCTGGAAGACCTCGATCGCCTCGGGGGCGTCGAGCAGGCACCTGCGGCCCGCCTCGTCGGCGAAGTCACCGCCGTTGCTCCGCAGGAACCCGTACCAGGCCGGGGGGTAGGTCAGGCTGCAGGAGATCCCGAACCTCCTGATCCGCCGGGGGTCGAACCCGGACTCGTCGGGGTGTCTCCCGTCCTGGTCCACGGTCAGCCTGTGGGCGTTCTCGACCAACCGGTCCCAGGTCCAGGCGCTCGCCGCCAGGGCCGGGGGCGTCTCGGCCCCGGCCTCCGCGATCGCCGACCTGCTGTACCAGAGCAGCTCGATCTCGTTGGCGGTCGCGACGCCGTGCAGCCTGTCCTGCCCCGACCAGAGGTAGGCGTCGGGGAGGTAGCCCGCGAGCTGCGGGTACTTCGTCAGGTACGGGAAGAGGTTGAGCAGCTTCCCCTGCTCGCCGAGGCGGAACGACATCGCCATCGGCACGTATCCCACGTCGGGCATCCGGTTCCCGGCGACCAGGGTGTTGAGCTTCACGTCGTACTCGTCGGGGGTGAACAGCGCGGAGACCTTCACCCCGGGCTTCCTGCGCTCGAACTCCCGGAGCATCGCGGCGACGGCCTTCTGCTCGAACGCCGAGCCCCAGTACATGAACTGCAGCGACGCCCTTCCCGCCCTCTCGGCCCCGCCGCCCGCGCCGCAGGCCGCCGTCGCGGCGCCGAGGGCGGCCAGGCCGCCCATCCTGAACAGGTCCCGTCTTCTCATGGGGTGCGTCCTTGCGCGAGGGGGATCCAGACCCGCATGGCGCCGCCGTCCCGGTTGTCCCACTGGTGGTAGGGGATCGCCGTGGCGGTCGTTCTCGTGCCGGGCCGGGTGACCGCGGGAGGGCCGGCCGGGAGACCGGCCGGGAGGGTGGAGTACGGCAGGCCCGCGGGCGGCGCGGGCGGAAGGCGCACGGCGTCCGCCTCGATCAACACGGTCCTGCCGACCCCGGGCAGGCCGTGCGGGTCGGGCCGGTCGACGACGCGCAGCGGCGTGCAGGGCTCCAGCGCCAGGTCCTCGACGTCGGCGTCCTGGTCGGCCTGCTCGAAGCAGTAGACGAGCGGCCCCCGCTCCACGGCCACGCACCCCCGCAGCGCGTCGATCCTGCGGTGCGGGTGGACCAGCCGGGGGGACATGTCCAGGTCGAGGGTGAAGGTGTCGCCCGGCCGCCACGCCCGCCGGATGGCGGCGTAGCCGTCCGGGCCGGGGGTCAGGTCGCCCGTCGCGCTCCACGCGGGGATCCGCAGCCTCAGCGTCCGGACGGTGCCGGGCGCCTCGCGGACGGTGAAGACGATCCGGCCGTCCCACGGGTAGTCGGTCTCGACGGCCAGGGTGATCGCGCCGGCGCGGATCAGGCCGGGCACGTACTGGTGGACCGACAGCCCGTCGTCGTCGGCCGTGGCCACGTAGTGGCCCAGCGAGGAGACCAGCCGCATGATGTTCGGCGGGCAGCAGGCGCACGCGAACCACTCCCGGCGCCTGCCCAGGTAGGCGTCCTCGACGAGGTCGGTCCTGCGCTGCAGCGGGTTGACGTAGAAGAACCGGGTGCCGTCGGCGGAGGTGGAGGCGGCGAAGGCGTTGTACAGCGTGCGTTCGATCAGGTCGGTGTAGCGGCCGTGCCCGGTGGCGAGGAACAGCCGCCAGCTCCAGTGGACGCTCGCGACGGCCGCGCAGCTCTCGTTGTAGGCGCGGTCCGGGGGCAGCTCGTAGCGCTCGCCGAACGCCTCGCCGTCGTGCCGCGAGCCGTGCCCGCCGGTGACGGAGGTCTTGGTGGCCACCATGTCCTCCCAGCGGCGCACCGAGGACTCCAGCAGCGACGCGTCGCCCGTCTCGACGGCGACGTCGACGACTCCGGCGTCCAGGTACAGCTGCCGCACGGCGTGCCCGACCGGGGTGCCGGCCTCCCGTACGGGCAGGTGGTCCTGCGCGTAGAGCGGCCCGGTGCCGACCTCGGCGACCAGCCCCTTGCCCCGGGCGTCGACCAGCCCGGCCGCGAGATCGAGGTAGGGCCGGTGACCGGTGAGGCGGTACAGCTCGACCAGGGCCGTCTCGACCTCGGCGTGCCCGTCGAGACCGCCGTGGCCGCCGGTCAGGAAGACGTCCACGAGGTGGTCGGCGAAGCGGCGCGCCACGGTGAGCAGTTCCTCGCCCGCCTCCTCGCCGCAGCCGGTCCTGACGGCGGCCACCGCGGCCTGGAAGAGGTGCCCGGCGCAGTACATCTCGTGGCTGTGCTCCAGCTCGGTGAAGACCCTGTCCGGCTTGACCGTCTGGTAGTGCGAGTTCAGGTAGCCGTCCGCGCGCTGTGCCCTGGCCAGCAGGGCCGCGGACTCGGCGACGAACGCCCGGTGGGACCCGGCCGGGTCGCGGCCGTGCTCCCAGGCGACCGCCTCCAGCAGCTTGTACAGGTCCGAGTCCTGGAAGCGGTAGCCCCGGTACGGCCCGTCCCCCTCCCCCGCGGCCCACCTCAGGTTGGACAGGACGCCGGAGCTCTCCATCCTCTCCCGGCCGAGCGCGATGCCGGCCTCGCGGTTGATCCGCTGCCATCGCCCGAAGGGTCCCCCGCCGATCTCGACGTCGTCGACACCGAGCGGCCGTCGCGTGCCCGCCGGGGGGACCACCGGACCGCGGATCTGATCACGTACGTCAGGCATCGCACTCCCGAAAAATTGGGAATAGGTTTTCTCCCCGGACGGTAAGATGTGACACATCACCCGTCAAGACCCACCCTCGACGGCTGCTTGCGTACACGATCCTGAAAACCTTTTCAGCAATTGGCTGTCGCTTCTGCCTGGGCTTATTCTCCGGCGACGTCGCCTATGAGAAAAGTGAGTCTTGACGAGGTATCGGTTTTCGCCAACACTCGGGTCCAACCGAAAGTGAACACCGCGTGACACGCGCCGCGCGTCTCCTCCCGGTACGCCGTGTTAGCGCTAACAACACTCCCGCTCAGACCCCCCAGGAGCGTTCACCCATGAGACGACGCTGGTCGGCGATCATCGCCGCGGCCCTCGGGCTCTCCCTCGTCATGACCGTCGGCGGTTCCGCCACCGCCGCCGCGCCGATCACCACCTCGATCTACACCGCCGACCCGGCCGCGCTGGTCGTCGGGGACACCCTGTACCTGTACACCGGGCACGACGAGGCACCGGCCGGCGGCACCAACTTCGTCATGCGCGACTGGCACGTCTTCAGCTCCGGCGACGCGACCACCTTCGTCGACCACGGCGCCAGGCTGTCGGTGCCGAACTTCTCCTGGGCGGGAGGCGACGCCTGGGCCGGAGAGGTCGAGCGCGGCGCCGACGGCAAGTACTACTGGTACGTCTCGATCAACGGCAACGGCCCCGGCTGGATGAACATCGGCGTCGCGGTCGGCGACAGCCCGACCGGGCCGTTCACCGACGCCAAGGGCGGGCCGCTGGTCAGCGACTCCACCCCCAACTCCTCCCCGCTCAACATCGACCCCACCGTCTTCACCGACGACGACGGCCAGGTCTACATGTACTGGGGCTCCTACTACGGGCTGCGCACCGCCCGGCTCAACGCCGACATGACCTCCATCAACGGCCCGGTCGTCACCCCCGCCGGCGTGAGCAACTTCTGGGAGGCCCCCTGGATGTTCAAGCGCAACGGCGTCTACTACCTGGCCTACGCCGCCAACGACTCCGGCTGCTCGGCCCCGGGCTACGCCTGCGTCCGCTACGCCACCGCCTCCAGCCCCATGGGCCCGTGGACCCACCGCGGCGTCGTGCTGGACCAGGTCTCCTCCACCACGAACCACCCGGCGATCATCGAGTACAAGGGCCAGTGGTACATGGTGTACCACAACGCCGCGGCCCCCGGCGGCGGCAACTTCCGCAGGTCGGTCACCCTGGACAGGCTGTCCTTCAACGCCGACGGCACCATGCGGAAGGTCGTCCAGACCACCGGCCCCACCGGCCCGGCCAACCTCGCCCTCAACGCCACGCCGTCCACCTCCTACGTCTCCCTGGGAGACGCTCGGCGCCGTCAACGACGGCTTCACCCCGGCCGGCTCGGCCGACCGCAGCCGCGGCGCCTACGGCAACTGGAACCACCAGGGCACCGAGTGGATCGAGTACCGCTGGCCCACCGCCCAGAACGTCAGGTCGGTCAGGACCTACTGGTTCGACGACGACCAGGGCATCGACCTGCCGGCCTCCTGCCAGGTGCAGTACTGGAACGGCGGCGCCTACGTGAACGTGCCCGGCCAGTCGGCCTGCGGGACCGCGGCCGACACCTTCAACACGACCACGTTCGGCCAGGTCAACACCACCCGGCTGCGGATGAGCATCACCTCCAGGCCCGCCCTCTCCACGGGCGTCCTGGAGTGGCAGGTCTTCTCCTAGACCGCGTCCCCGCGTCCCCGCGCCACCGGCACCGAAGAATCGAGGTCGTATGTCATGAAACGCCTGTTCGTATCCCTCCTGCTCCTCGCCTCCGCCCTGGTCGCCGTGCCGACGCCCGCGGCGCAGGCCGCGCCCACCGTCACGGTCGTCGACATGTTCGGCAGGACGATCAACGACCACGGGGTCCAGCTCGTCGACTGGCAGGGCTACCTCGCCAACCCCTACATCGAGCTCACCGTCCGCCCCCCGGAGGGCGTGAGCTATCCCGTCACCGTCGACCTCAAGGCCGAGGGCACCTCGCGCCTGATGATGGACCTGCCCAGCCAGCTCACCGCCACCGGCGCGACCAAGCGGCTGACGTTCGCGAACGCCGCGGAGCAGAAGGTCTTCCGGCTGGCCATCCACTCCAAGCGCGGTCCGGGCCAGGACGAGCTGTACACGCTCCGGCTCACCACCATCGACGCCGGCAGGCAGGTGTACACCCAGTCCATGCCGATCAGGGTGCAGCAGGACGAGAAGACCGCGCTGCAGCCCTCCATCCCCGTCACCTTCGACTACCGCTACGACACCATCACCGGGTACTTCTCCCAGCCGGCCTTCCGCACCGCGGCCGAGGAGGCGGTCAAGGACTGGTTCCGCTTCTTCGACATGGCGCCGTTCGACACGGTCGCGGCCGGGGCGGAGAACAACCACCTGCCCGGCAACGAGTGGCAGAACACCGTCAACGTGACCAACGACCGGGCCTACAACGGCATGTACGTGTTCTTCCGCGGCATCCAGAGCCCGCACTCCACCGGCTACCCCGCGCGCAACGGCAAGTACCACACCCGCCAGGGGCAGCAGCTCCCCGGCCCGCTGCACCGGTCCACCGCGATGATCTTCGAGTACGACGAGGCGGGCAAGCAGCTCTTCACCTCGCTCGCGGACGAGGACTGGTACAAGACGGAGATCCAGGGCTCGGTGCTGGACGTCCACGGCCTGGTCATGCACGAGTACGGCCACGCCGTCGCCTACCACAGCGACTGGGCCGGCATGCGCGCCTACGTGGACTCCGGCGGCGTGAACGACCAGGACGTCATCGCCTACCAGGGCCGCGCCGTCCCGCTGGAGTCCGGCTACCACGTCCCCGGCACCCAGCCGTACTGGGACCGTCTCAGCGGGCAGAGCGGCGGCTGGTCGCACATGTTCCCCACCCGCCGCTGGATGCTGACCAAGCTCGCCCTGCTCGTGGCCGAGAACGCCGGGTGGCGGATCAACCGCGACCTCACCCCGTTCCTGCCGCCGTCCATCGTCACCACCGCCCTGCCCCGGCCCGTCGCCGGTCAGGCGTACCAGCAGACGCTGGCCGCCAAGGGCGGCGTGCCCTTCTACGACTGGAGGATCACCTCCGGGAGCCTGCCGCCGGGACTCACCCTGAACCGCTTCACCGGCGCCATCACCGGGACCACCACCTCGACGGCCCCGGCGACCTTCACCGTGCAGCTGCGCGACCACGACCGGATGAGCACCCCGGTCACCAGGACCTTCACCCTCGGAGCCGGTGCGGAGCAGAACCTGGCCACCGCCGCGACCCCGTCGGCCTCCTACACCTCCCCCTGGGAGAGCGTCGCCGCGATCAACGACGGCATCGTCCCGGCCTCGTCCGACGACACCGTCAACCCGCGCTGGGGCACCTGGCCCGAGACCGGCACCCAGTGGGCCGAGCTCACCTGGCCGTCGGCGCAGACGCTCCGGTCGGCGGAGGTCTACTTCTTCGACGACGGCCAGGGCGTCGACAGACCGGCGTCGTGGAGACTGCAGTACTGGAACGGCACCGCCTACGCCGACGTGCCGAACCCGAGCGGCTATCCCGTCGCCGCCGACGCCTTCAACCGGGTCACCTTCGGCCAGGTGAGCACGACCCGGCTCCGGGTCGTGCTGAACGGCGATCCAGACGCGGTCGGGCTGTTGGAGGTGAGGTCCTTCGCCTGACCCGCCGCCGGTCCGGCCCGTACGGGCCGGACCGGCGGACGCGTGCCGGGGACAGGGGCGCGGCGGGAGGGCGGCTCAGGGAAGAACCGCCTCCCAGCGAGCGACCAGGACCCTGTCCCCGGCCCGCACCCCCACCTCGTCCCCCGGACCGCCCAGGGCCGCCCGCACCGCCTCCGCCTGCTCTCCCCGGTACTCCCGGACGCCGTGGTTGCCGGACGTGATGGGGGTGGGGACGCCCCTGGGCCAGGCCGCCTCGCGGCCGGTCCGGGTGTTCGGGTCCTCGTACATGGTGACCGTGATCGGCCCGGTGCGGTCGGGGGTGCCGGTGGAGCGGATCCGGGCGGTCAGCGCGCCGAGACGGTCGATCGCGGCGACGATCCTCGCGTCCTCGGCCGTCGGGGACCCCTCCAGCCGGGTCTCGTGGGTCCTGCCGGCCGCGTCCACCACGGTGACGACGGCGAAGGGCTGGTCGGTGGCGCCCCCGGTGCGGTCGAGCGTGCCCTCCCGCCCCGCCAGGTCCGCGGTGAGCCCGGCCCGCAGCTCGCGCAGCTCGGCCCGCGGCAGCGTGACGGCGACCAGCTCCCCCTTCCGCAGGGACAGGGCCCGCCCTCCGGCGGTGACGCTCATGGCGTCGCCCCCGTCGCAGGTCATCCCGAGGCACCGGTGGAACCGGACCACGACGTCGGACGGCCGGTCCCCGGGGACCCCGGCGCCTTCGGTGCTTCCCGGGGTGCCCGGGGTGCCCGGGGTCTCCGTGCTCCCGGTGCTTCCGGTGCTCCCCCTGCTCCCGGTGCTCCCGGTGCCTTCGCCGCTCCCGGTGGGCTCGACGGTCGCGCCGCTCACGGTGCCCGTGGGTCCCCCGGAGCAGCCCGCCAGCAGGAGCAGGAGCAGGAGCGTGACGGCGGCCAGCAGTATGCGGATCACACCCTCGGAACGGATCGGGCGCCCGCGCGGTTCACCCGCCCGGCCCCGTCACCCGGCCCTCCCCGCTCTCCTGCGGGACCTGCCCTCCGAGCCTCCGGGGGCCTGCGGGACCTGCTCTCCGCGCCTCCGTGCACCTGCTCTGCGGGTGGAACCCCGGGTGCGGAGCGTGTGCCCGGGTCAGGCCGGGGACTGCTCGGCGGCCTCGGCCGTCCGCCTGGCCCAGCGGTAGTCGGCCTTGCCCGCCGGGGAGCGGACCATCTCCTCGACGAACGCGAACGTCCGGGGCACCTTGTAGCCGGAGATCCTCTCCCGGCAGTGGGCCCGCAGCTCCTCGGCCGTCGGGGCCGCCCCCGGGCGCGGTTCGATCACCGCGGCCACCCGGCTGCCCCACCGCTCGTCCGGGACGCCGGTCACCACCGCGTCGAAGACCGCGGGATGGCCCTTGAGGACCGCCTCGACCTCCTCGGGGAAGACCTTCTCCCCTCCGGTGTTGATGCAGACCGCCCCCCTGCCGAGGATCGCGATCGTGCCGTCCTTCTCGACCGTGGCCATGTCCCCGGTGAGCAGCCAGCGCACGCCGTGCCGGTCGGTCACGAAGGTACGGGCCGTCTTGGCCTCGTCCCTGTAGTAGCCGGAGGCGATGCGGCCGCTCCTGGCGATGGTGCCCACCTCGCCCGAGCCCGGCACGACCGGTTCCAGGGACCCGTCGAGCACGGCCAGCCCGGCGGTGGGGTTGGCCTGGTAGCGCAGCCCGGCCTCCGGGGAGGAGCCGGGGACCGCCGAGGCGGTGTAGCCCGACTCGGTGGAGCCGAAGCTGTCGATGATCATCCGGCCGGGGAGCAGTTCCTCCAGCCGGGCGCGTACCGACCCGCTGAGGATCGCGCCGGTGGAGCTGAGCACGAACAGCGACGACAGGTCGTACGCGCCGGTCGCGATCTCGTCGGCCAGCGGCCGGGCCATGGCGTCACCGGTGATGTTGACGCTCAGCACCTTCTCCCGCTCGATCGTCCGCAGCACCTCGGCCGCGTCGAACTTCCGCACGTACGCCATGGTGCCGCCCATCCACCAGGTGATGAACGTGGCCATCTGGGCGGCGCCGTGCATCAGGGGGGCGACGGCCATCATCGTCATCGGGCCCGAGGCGACGGCCGCGTCGATCACCTCCTGCGGGCTGGTGCGCGGCTCGCCGTAGGGGTTTCCGCCGCCGAAGGCGAAGAACAGGTCCTCGCTCCGCCACATCACGCCCTTGGGCATGCCGGTGGTCCCGCCGGTGTAGATGATGTAGAGGTCGTCGGCGGAGCGCGCCGGAAACCCGCGGGTCTCCGGCCGATCCGCCAGCGCCTCCTCGTAGCGCACCGCTCCCTCGACCGTGGCGGGGCCGCCCACCGCGACCAGGTGCCGCAGGGCGGGCACCCGCGGCACCACGGCCGCCACCCGGTCTGCGAACTCCACGTCGTACAGCAGCGCCACGATGTCGGAGTCGTCGTAGAGGTAGAGCAGCTCGGCCTCGACGTAGCGGTAGTTGACGTTGACCGGCACCGCCCGGAGCTTGAGCGCCGCCAGGATCGCCGCGACGTACTCGACGCCGTTGTACAGGTGCACGCCCACGTGCTGCCCGGCGCGCACGCCGCGGTCGTGCAGGAAGTGGGCGAGCCGGTTGGCGTGCGCGTCCAGCCCGGCGTAGGTCAGGCGGCGTTCGCCGCAGACGACGGCCACGCGATCCCCGATCGCGTCGGCGAGTCCTTCGAACAGATCCGCGTGGTTGAACTCCATCGCACCCCTCCTGGGGGATCAGGGTTTGTCGCTGCCGACCATCCACATCGCGAAGAACTGCGCGCCGCCCCCGTAGGCGTGCCCGAGGGCCCGCCGGGCCCCGTCGACCTGGTGCTCCCCGGCCATGCCGCGGACCTGGAGCGCCGCCTCGGCGAACCGGATCAGCCCGGAGGCGCCGATCGGGTTGCTCGACAGCACGCCGCCCGAGGGGTTCCACGGGATGTCCCCGTCCAGGGCGGTGGCCCCGGACTCGGTGAGCTTCCAGCCCTCCCCCTCGGCGGCGAAGCCGAGGTTCTCCAGCCACATCGGCTCGTACCAGGAGAAGGGCACGTACACCTCGGCGACGTCGATCTCCCTGCGCGGGTCGGTGATCCCGGCCTGCCGGTAGACGTCGGCCGCGCAGTCCTTGCCGCCCCGCGGGTTCACGGTGTCGCGGCCCGCGCGGAAGATCGGCTCGGAGCGCATGGCGGTGCCCAGCACCCAGGCGGGGGTGGTGCCGGTGAGCCTGTCGGCCGCGGCCAGCACCATCGCGCAGGCGCCGTCGGAGGACGGGCAGGTGTCGAGGTAGCGGATCGGCTCCCAGAGCATCGGGGTCGACTCGACCATCCTCAGGTCGATCCCGGGGATCCTCAGGTGCGCGTACGGGTTCCTCAGCGCGTTGAGCCGATCCTTGACGGCCACCAGGTGGCCGACGTGCCCCGGGGCGCCGGAGCGGCGGATGTACTCGCGGATGTGCGGGGCGAAGTAGCCGCCCGCGCCGACGACCAGCGAGGCGCTGAACGGCAGGTGGGTGGACAGGGCCCAGGTGGCGTTGGACTCCGACTGCTTCTCGAACGCCACCACCAGCACCCGCTCGTGCACGCCGCCCTGGATCAGCGAGGCGCCGACGAGCGCGGTGGAGCCGCCGACCGAGCCCGCGGTGTGCACCCGCATCATCGGCTTGCCCGCGGCGCCCAGCGCGTCGGCCAGGTACGCCTCGGGCATCATCACGCCCTCGAACAGGTCGGGCGCCTTGCCGATGACGACCGCGTCGATGTCCTTCCAGGTCAGGTCCGCGTCCACCAGGGCGCGCTGGGCGGCCTCGCGGACCAGCCCGGCGATGGAGACGTCGTGCCGCTTGGTCGTGTAGCGGGTCTGGCCGACGCCGATGACGGCGCAGGGGTCACCACTGCTCATGCTCGCTCACCGTTCCTCGCTCGCTTCCCGGTCGCGCGGGCCCCGCCGCCCTCAGCGGCTCCACCGGCTCCATCGGCTACGCCTCCATCACGGCGACGAGGTTCTGCTGCAGGCAGGGGCCGGCCGCGGCGTGCCCGACGACGCGGTCCGCGGTGCCGTCCAGGATGCGCCCGGCCGCCTCGCCGATCCTGATCAGGCCGGTGGCCATGACCGGGTTGGCGGCCAGCGGGCCACCGCTGGGGTTGATCCGGGTGCCCTCGGGAAGCTCCAGCGCCCGGCGCAGCACGACCTCCTCGTGGCTGAACTGCGCGTGCAGCTCGGCCACGTCGACGGCTCCCTTCCCGACCCCCGCGGCCCGCGCCGCGCCGGCGGCCGAGACCGACCGGGACAGGTCGCGCATGCCCAGGTAGTGCGGCTCGATCCGGTGGGCGATCCCGGTGATCCAGGCCGGACGCTCGGCGAGCTCCCCGGCCACCTCCCCGGCGGCCAGCACCAGCGCGGCGGCGCCGTCGGTGATCGGCGCGATGTCGTACGGCCGCAGCGGCGCGACCTCGGTCTCCGCTCCCTCCGGTTCCGGCAGGTCCAGGGCGTGCGGGTTGGCCCGGCCGTCGGCGCGGCTGCGCCGCACGATCTCGTCCAGCTCGGCCCGGTCGGCCCCCACCGCGGACGCCTGCAGCGCCGCGAAGGAGACCTGGTCCAGGCCGAGCGGGGCCAGGTAGTACGGGTCGAGCTGGAGCGTCATGATCTCCCGCAGGTCGCCCAGGGAGGACTTGCCGAAGCCGTAGACCAGGGCCGTGTCGACGTCGCCGTGCTGGAGCCTGACCCACGCCTCGTACAGCGCCCAGGCCGCGTCCATCTCGACGTGGCTCTCGGAGATCGGCGGCCAGGCGCCGAGCGCGTCCAGCGCGGAGACGAAGGAGAACGGCGCGCCCGCCAGGTAGTCGCACGACCCCGAGCAGGTGAAGCCGAACGTGCGCAGCCCGGTGGCGGCCCTGACCTCGTCCAGCGGCGGCAGGATCAGCTCGGACTCGCTCTGCCCCTCGTCGACGGCGCTGTGCCGGGTCTGCGCGAACGCCACGATCGCTATCTCGCGCATCTACAGCTCCACGTCCGGCTCGCCGGTGGGGGTGAACCACCTGATGTTCGACATGGACATCGTCCGTTCCTCCTCGGGCACCCACACGGCCCGCACCCGCATGCCCTGGCGCACCTCGTGCGCCGGGACCCCGCCGACCAGCGCGATCATCGGGATGTCGGTGCCGTCCAGCCGGATGTACGCCGAGACGAACGGCACCTCGGGGGCACGCGGGTCGGGCAGGTTGTTGATGGCGAAGGTGGTGATCGTGCCGGTGTCCGGGACGACCGTCTCCTCGGTGATCGTGACGCCGCACTCGGGGCAGGAGAGCCGGTAGGGCACGTAGACCTTCCCGCAGGTGCCGCACCGGCAGCCGATGAGCACGCCCTGGGCGACCCCTTCCAGGAAGCGGGTCAGCGCCAGGCCGGGGGTGACGGTGTACTCGACGCGGACCTCGGAGACGATCCTGGTGACCTCGGGCACGAAGCTCTCGATGTCGGTGATGTGGCCGGTGCGCGCGGCCCGCCAGCGGGGGCGGACCCGCAGCCCCGGGCGCATCGCCTTGACGTCTCCGGCGTCCACCGCGTGCACCAGCGCGGTGTCGGCGCCGTCCAGCCGGATCAGCGCCCAGGCGAACGGCCGGTCCAGCGGGTGGCCCTTGCGCGGCGTGTTCACCCACGCCCAGCTCTCCACGGTGCCGGCCGGGCCGACCTCGGTGTACTCGCCGGTGACCGGCTCGCCGGTGTCGGGGTCGTACTCCAGCGGGGGCACCAGCGTCCGCCCGGTGGCCGTGCGGACCCCGACGAGGCGCCCGTCGCGCAGCTCGGTGAGGAAGCGCCCGATCACCGGCCCGGTGGTGCGGGTGTAGCCGCCGGGGAACTCCAGCACGTGCGTCGCCCGCAGCGCGCCGCCGCCGCCGTCGCCGCCGTCCCCGCCGTGGTCGCCGCCGTCGCCGGGGTGCCCGGCGGTCTCGCTAGATGGCACGTTCGCGTCCCTCCCAGTACGGGTCACGCAGCTTGCGTTTGAGGAGCTTGCCGTTGGGCTCGCGGGGCATCTCCTCGATGAAGTCGACGGAGCGGGGCCACTTCATCCTCGCCAGGCGGCCCCGGAGCGACTCGACCAGCTCGGCGGCCAGCTCGGGCGAGGGGGTCACCCCGGGGGCGGGCTCGACCACGGCCTTGATCTGCTCGCCCCACTCGTCGTCCGGGATGCCGAACACGGCCACGTCCGCGACCTTGGGGTGGACCATCAGCTCGTTCTCGATCTCGGCCGGGTAGATGTTGGCCCCGCCGGAGATGATCATGTCGGCCTTGCGGTCGCAGAGGAAGAGGAAGCCCTCCTCGTTGAGGTAGCCGATGTCGCCGACGGTGAAGTGGTCGCGCAGCCGGTTCGCCGCGGTCTTGACCGGGTCGCCCTTGTACTCGAAGGCGACCCCGGCCATCTTCATGTAGACGGTGCCGGGGGTCCCGGCCGGGACGGGCTCCAGATTCTCGTCCACGATGAGCAGCTCGCTGATCGGCCAGGCGGTGCCGACCGTGCCGGGGTACCGCCTCCAGCCCTCGGGGGTGGCGATGGTGCCGCCGCCCTCGGTCGCGGCGTAGTACTCGTAGATGCAGTCGCCCCACCATTCGAGCATCGCCCACTTCACCGGGACCGGGCAGGGGGCCGCGGCGTGGATCATCCACCTGAGCGAGGAGAGGTCGTACTTCGCCCGCGTCCCGGCCGGGAGCGCGAGCAGGCGCTTGAAGTGGGTGGGGACCATGTGGGAGCTGGTGACGCGGTACCTCTCGCAGAGCCGGAGCGTCTCCTCGGCGTCCCACCTGTCCATGTAGACGAGGGTGTGCCCCATGTGCAGGGCCGTCCCGCCGAACTGGGTGACCGCGGTGTGGTAGTTCGGCGAGGTGACCAGGTGGGCGTTCTCCCCGAGCGGGGTGACGCCGAACAGGGTGAGCAGGAACGTCATCAGCTCGGCGGCGTCGTCGGGGTCCAGCCCGCTGAGGGGGCGGCGCACCCCCTTGGGCCTGCCGGTGGTGCCGGAGGTGTAGTGCATGGTGGCACCCGCGGTGCGGTCGGCCGGGGCGGTGTCCGGCCGGCCTTCGGTGAGGTCCGAGACCGGCCGCGCCCCCTCCACGCGGCCGAACGCGAAGACGCGCTCGGGGGCGATGCCGGACGCGGCGGCGCCGCGCATGCCCTCCTCGGCGTGGCGCTCGTCCACGAAGAAGGCCCCGGCCTCGCTGTCGGCGACGATGTAGCCGATCTCGGGGCCGGTGAGGTGCCAGTTGATCGGGGTGTAGTACCACCCGGCCTGGAGGGCGGCCAGGTAGAGGACCAGCCCGTCGGAGCCGTTGGGCACGAGCCCGCACACGCCGTCGCCCGGCCGCAGGCCGAGGTCGCGCAGGCCGTGGACGAGCCGGTTGGCACGGGCCAGGAGGTCGCCGGCGCGGTGTTCGGTGCCGTCCGGGTCCACCGCGGCCACCCAGGCGGGGTCGGCGGCGGCCAGTCTCCAGAAACCGAGCGTGCCCATCGGCCGTCCTCTCTGTCGAAAGGCTCCGGGACCGTCAGGGTGAATCACGTTCTCTTTTTTGCTTCAACCCCTGGCGGAACGGGAAAGATGGAACAAGAATTCGTTCTTGTACGCATGGGCAGACTAACCCCGGGAGACATGCCGAGCAAGCGCTTGATATAAGCCACCGGTCCCGCCCGGACCTCGACTCTTTCACGCCCTGCGGCACCCGATCCAGGAGTGCCGGGCACGTGCTCGTGACCAACGGAGGTCGTCCCGTGGAGCTTCTGCCGATCAGCACCCCGCACTGCCGGATCGAGCGTGACGGCCACGTGGTCGTCGTCACCATGGACCGGCCCGAGGCGCGGAACGCCCTCTCCACGGACATGCTGGTCGGCCTGGCCGACGCCTGGGCGTACGTCTCGGCCGAGCCCGGGGTGCGCGTCGCCGTGCTGACCGGTGCGAACGGGACGTTCTGCGCGGGCGCCGACCTCAAGGCCATGGGCACCCCCTCGCAGGACCCCCGGGTCAGGGAGCGGGCCGCGGCCATCCCGGACTTCCACTGGAAGGGCCTGCTCCGCGACACCGGGGCGCTGCCGTCCAAGCCGGTCGTCTGCGCGGTCGAGGGGTACGCCGTGGCCGGGGGCACCGAGCTGCTGGTCGGCACCGACCTGCGGGTGGTCGCCGAGTCGGCGACGCTCGGCCTGTTCGAGGCGAGGCGCGCCCTGTTCCCGATGGGCGGCTCGGCCGTCCGGCTCCCGCGCCGGATCCCCTACGCCTTCGCCATGGACATCCTGCTGACCGGCCGGGCCGTCACCGCCGCCGAGGCGCTGTCCATGGGCCTGGTCAACCGGGTCGTCCCCGACGGCCGGGCGCTGGCCGTCGCCCTGGAGATCGCCGGTCAGGTCGCCGAGTGCGGCCCGCTCGCCGTCCAGGCCATCCTGCGCACCTACCGCGAGACCCTGGGCATGGCCGAGGCCGAGGCGCTGAAGGTCTCCGACGGCCTGGGCTGGCCGGTGATCGGTTCCGAGGACGCCAAGGAGGGCTCGCGCGCCTTCCGCGAGAAGCGCCCGGCCGTCTACCGGGGCGAGTGACCCCCGGGCCCGTCCCTCACGGGCCGGGCCGGGGCGGTCGTGCCGGTCTCCCGCGAACCGGTGGGCGGCGGGCCCCGGACACGGACCCGGCCGGTGCGGCCGGTGCGGTCGCGTCAGTCCTCCACGAGCTGCGGGACGGCGGGCTGCCGGCCGCACGGGGTGGTCCTGATCTCCTCCGGCCAGGCGAGGGCGATGCCGAGGGTCTCGGTCAGCGTCCGCCGGAAGTCGGCGAGCCGGGCCGGGTCGGAGCGGATCTTGCGCGGCGGCAGGCCGACGGCCAGCGCCTGCGCCACCAGCGCGCCCACGGCCTCGCCGATGCTCCACTCCACGGGGTGCAGCCGGTAGCAGCCGTTGGTGACGTGGGTAGTGCCGATGTTCTTGTTCGCGGGCAGCAGGTTGTCGACCCGCTGCGGCAGCAGCGCGCCGAGCGGGATCTGGAAGGGGTAGCAGTCGACGTCGACGTAGGTGCGGCCGGACGTGCTCGGGTGCAGGTCGATCCGGTACGAGCCCAGCCCGACCGCGTCGGCGAACACCTCGGACCCGGCGAGGGACCCTGCGAGGGACCCGCCGCCGGAACCCGCGCGCGCCTGGACCCCGACATGCTGCTCCAGCACGGTGAACTCGGCCCTGATCCGCCGCGACTCGCGGACGTACACCGACTTGGCCAGGCCGTCCTCGGTGCCGACGAGGTCGGGACGCAACCGCAGGCCCGGGTACCCGGCCTCGGTCTGCATCCAGTACAGGAACGACAGCGACAGGTCGCGGGCACCGGCCAGCGCGGCGTCCCGGTCGGCGCCGGGGCCGATCAGCGGCCGGTCCCAGTAGTCGATCTGCGGCCAGTTCACCAGGGTGACGTCGCGGGAGATGACGCCGGGCTCGTACTGCTCCGCGGCCACGATCCGGCGGAAGTGCCACAGGTCGTGCTCCCCGGGGACGTGCCCGTTGTCGTGGAACAGGCCGCGCGAGCGTACCGACAGGTCGATCGGCTCCACGTCCGTCCAGGACAGCTGGGGTCCGGGCCAGAACGGGGGCCGGTGGGTGCTCCAGTGGGCGTAGCCGGCCGGGCGGTCGATCGTGTGGTCCTCGCCCGGACGGTACTCCAGCGGGAAGCACCAGCTGACGGCCTGCTGGTCGAGCGGGTCGGCCACGGGCGCGGCGTGCGGCTCCCCGGTGTCGGCGACGCCCTCGGCGCCCACCACGTGCTCGACCCCGGCCAGCGGGAGCAGGTCGCCGAGATCGGTGGCGTCCACGACGTAGTCGGCCGTCACGACCAGCTCGGTCCCGTCGGGCCGGGCGAAGGTGATCGCGTCGACCCGGTCTCCCGTCACCTCGGCCGCCACGGGCACGTGCCGCAGCAGGACGGTGACCAGCCCCGCGGTCCGGTACGGCGCGAGCAGCTCCTCGATGACGGCCAGCGCCGCCCGGGGCTCGTGGCACAGCCCGCTGACCACGCCGAGGCCCGGGTTGAGCAGGCGCTGCGCGGCCACCGGGGCGCGCAGCGGGTAATTGCGGCGGTAGTGGCCGCGGATGCCCTCGCGCAGCCTGCGGTAGCTCGGCGAGGCGTAGCGCGACTCGATCCACGGGTTCTCGTCCGGCGGGACCGCCTGGGCGGTCAGCTGGCCGCCCAGCCAGTCGGTCTCCTCGGTGAGCACCACCCGCCGGCCGAGTCGCGCCGCGGTCAGCGCCGCGGCGACACCGCCGAGGCCCCCGCCGACCACCAGCACCGGCGCGTGCGTCTCCTGCATGATCATCCCTTCACGCCGCCCTCGGACAGGCCGGCGACGAAACTGCGTTGGTTGAAGACGAAGACGGCCAGGACCGGCAGCAGCACCAGCACCGAGCCGGCCATGGCGGGCCCGTAGGCGACGTTCCCGCCGGTCAGGAACTGGCTCAGGGCCAGCTGGACGGTCTGCGTCCCAGGTGAGCTCGTGATGACGAGCGGCCAGAGGAAGTCGTCCCAGACGGCGGTGAAGGCGAACACCGCGACGGTCGCGACCAGCGGTCTCGCCAGCGGCAGGTAGATCCTCCAGAAGAGCCGGAACTCGCTCGCGCCGTCGACCCGGGCGGCCTCGCCCAGCTCGTCGGGGAGGCCCATGAAGTACTGCCGGGCCAGGAAGACGTTGAGCGGCCCGATCAGGTGCGGCAGGGTCAGCCCGGCCAGCGAGTCGAGCAGCCCGGAGCCGCCCCGCCCGAGCAGGTCGTTCCCGCCCGCCAGCGGGATCCCTTTGGCGATCAGGAACAGCGGGATGACGGTCACCGCCACCGGCACCATCGTGGTCGCGACGATCGTCATGAAGATCGCGTTGCTCCCCCGGTAGGGCAGCTTGGCGAAGGCGTACCCGGCGAGCAGCGCGAACACGCAGTTGGCGACGACGACCAGCAGGGCGACGACCAGCGAGTTCGTCATCGCGGTGGCGAGGTTGCCCGCGTCCAGGGCGACGGAGAAGTTGTCCAGGACCGGGTCGTCCGGCAGCAGCCTCGGCTCGGCCGAGAACACCTCCGACTCCGGCTTGAACGCGATCGAGACCATCCACCAGAACGGGACGAGCACCAGCAGCGTGGCGATGACCAGCGCGACCACGGATCCCGGCCTGCGCATCACTTCCTCCCGTTCCCGCGCATCGCGACGAGCGCGAAGGCGAAGATCGCCGCGAACAGCACGAAGGCCATGGCGCTGGCGGAGCCGAACCGGTTGTTCTGGAACGCCTCCTGGTAGATCAGGTAGTTGGTGGTCGTGGTCGAGCCCAGCGGCCCGCCGCCGGTGAGGATGAAGATCTCGGCGAACGACTGCGACAGGTAGACGATGTTGATCGTGACCACGTAGACCATCACCGGCCGCAGGCCGGGCAGCGTCACGTGCCGGAACCGTGCCCAGGCGCCCGCGCCGTCCATCTTCGCGGCCTCGTACAGGACGCCCGGGATCGCCTGGAGCCCGGCCAGGAAGAGCACCATGTTGCCGCCGAGGGCCTTCCACACCCGCATGACCGCGACCGAGTGCAGGGCGGTGTCCTCGTCGAGGAGCCAGTCGCGGGGGGCGAGGCCGAGGGAGCCCGCCAGGTCGTTGAACCAGCCGTCCGGGGAGTACATCCACAGCCACACCAGGCTGACCGCCGTCAGCGGGACGATCCGGGGCAGGAACAGCCCGGCCCGCAGCAGCCCGATGCCGGGGATCCTCCGGTTGGCCAGCAGCGCCAGGCCGAGCGCGATGCCGACCGCGAACGGCAGCACCTCCGCGACGAACTGGAGGGTCACCCGCAGGGACTTCAGGAAGTCGGCCGAGCCGAGCAGGGCCGTGTAGTTGCCGACGCCGACCGGCCGGGGCGCGCCCCGGTCGAGCGGGCTGTAACTGGTGAAGCTCAGGTAGAACCCGTACAGCACCGGGAAGAGCTGGAAGACGGCCAGGTAGACCAGGACCGGGGCGGTGAAGGCGAGCCCGACGAGCCTGCGGCGCCCGGTCGGGCCCCTGCCCGAGGCGCCCCGGACCCCCCGGATCCCCCGGGGACCGGTCCGCGACGGTGCCGCGGGCCGGTCGCCGCCGCGCTCGGCAAGGAGCGCCATCACTGGGCCGCGAGGAGCGGCCCGGCCTCGGCCGCCGCGTCGTCCAGGGCCTTCTTCGCGGTCGCCTTCCCGGCCAGCGCCTCCTCCAGGTGCTTGTCGAGCACGTCGCGGACCTGCACCCAGGCCGGGACGTTCGGGCTGCCCTGGTAGGCGGGGGCGGCGTCGATGAACGGCTTCAGCAGCGGCTGCCCGGTGACGTAGGCGCCCTGGGCGGCCGAGGCGCGCACCGGGAGCCCGCCGACGGCCTCGGCGTAGCGCTCGTTCACGCCCTTGGAGACCATGAACGCGGTGAACTTCCAGGCGAGGTCCTTCCTCGCCGAGTCGGCGTTGACGAACAGGCCGGTGGTCGCCCCGCCGAAGGTCTTCGCCTCGGCGGACCTCAGCGGGGGCAGCACCCCGATCTTGGAGGCGAGGCCGGGCACGGCCTTGACCATCTGGAGCACCTGGCCCGCGGTCGCGGAGACCATCGCCGCCTTGCCGGTGGCGAGCGGGTTCTGCCCGGCGGGCTGGTTGGCGAAGTCGCGGCCGAGCTGGTCGCTGACCTTGGCGTCGCCGCTGTAGAGACCGGCGAAGTACTCCAGCGCCTTCACGCCTTCGGGTGAGTTCCAGGTGACCTTCCGGCCGTCCTGTGACAGCAGCGTGCCGCCCTCGGAGCCGATCAGCCCCTGGAAGCTCTGCACGCGCTGGATCTTGGCGGACTGGAGCATCAGCCCGGCCCGCTGGATCGTTCCACCGTCGCGGACGGTCAGCTTCCCGGCCGCCTCGGCGGCCTCGGCCCAGGTGGTCGGCTCGGTGACGCCCGCCTCCGACAGCAGGTCCTTGCGGTAGGCGACGAGGACGCCGTTGCCGCCCAGCGGGATCAGGTACTGCCTGCCGTCCACCCGGCCACCGGCCAGGTAGGGCGCGAGGTCGGTCCTGTCCTCGGCGGGCAGGGCGGCGATCCGGTCGTCGAGCGGCTCGATCCGCCCGGCCGCGGCGAAACCGGCGGCGGCGGCCGGGCCGTGGCCGAACACGTCGGGGGCGCTGTTGCCGGCGAAACCGGCGTTGAGCTTGGGCGACATCTGGGCCCAGTCGACGAAGGTGACCTGGACCTTCGCCTTGTTGGCGGCCTCGAACTCCGGCACCAGCCTCTTGGTGACGAGCTCGATCTCCGGGGCGGAGTTGCCGGGGAACCAGACGGTCAGCGCGGCGTTCGCGTCCCCGCCTCCCGCGCCGGTCGCGCCACCGGCGCCATCGGCGCCACCGCCGCCCGTCCCGCAGGCCGTCACGGCGAGAAGGACGCCCGCGGCGGTCGCGGCGGCGAGGAGTCCGCGCCTGTCGACGGACGTCCACCGGTTTGTGATCATGAGCTGCTCCTGTTTCGGAGGGTGATTCGAAAGGGGGAGGGGCGGCTCCCGGCGCTGGACCGCCGGGAGGTGGGAGGTGTTCGTTCGTGGCCGGGAGCCCGGCGGGCCGTCAGGTGGTCATCGGGAGCCGTGGGGCCGGTCGTGGTTCGTCGTCAGGGTCCGGGCGGGCCGATCGGGTGGCCGCCGGGAGGTGAGGTTCGGTCGTGGTCAGGGTCCGGGCGGGCCGATCATGTGGTCGTCGGGCAGGCCGCAGGGCAGCAGGTGGTGCCGGTCGCCCGGGTCCCCGGAACCGGCCAGGATACGGGTGAGCATCTTCACCGCGCTGCGGCCCATCTCGTTGCGGGGGATCCGCAGGCTGCTCCAGCCGCTCTCGGTCATCGTCACCAGGACGACCACCGACATGTCCGCGGGAGCGGCCATGCCGCGCTCGGCCAGCGCGGCGACGAGCTGCCTGGCCAGGGGTTCGTTCTCGGCCAGGACGGCGGTGACGCCACCGGCGTGCGCGGCGTCGACCCAGGCCGGGTCGAGCTGCGACGTGACGTACATCAGCTCGGGCAGTCCCGCGTCGGCGCAGCCGGCCCGGTAGCCGGCCTCCTTGTCGAGGAAGACCTCCATCCGGTCCGGCCCGGTGACGTAGGCGATGCGCCGGTGACCCAGCGCGGCGAGCCTGCCGACGACCTCCCGGGTGGCGCTGGCGTAGTCGGCGCCGACCCAGGCGATCTCGGTGCCGGGCACGGTCCTGCGCCCTATGTGGACGAAGGGGTATCCCTCGGCGGCGAGCCGGGCCAGCTCGGTGGAGCCGGGCTCGACACCGAGCAGGACGCTGCCGTCCGCGAGCGCGAGCCGGTTCATCCCGTCGCTGTAGATCCGGCGGCGGCCGTCGAGGTCCTCGGTGGAGGCGAACAGCACCAGGTCGTAGCCGTCGGCGACGGCCTGCTGCTCGATGCCGACCAGGAACTCGTGGTAGAAGTCGAGCTGGTCGACCGGGAAGATCGACTCGAAGGTGTGGACGCCGAGCAGGCGGTTGCGCTTCCCGCGCAGGCTGCGGGCCGCCGGGTTGGCGGCGTAACCGAGCTGGCGCACCGCCTCCAGCACGCGCTGGACGGTCTGCTCCGGGATCCCGGTCTCCGGGCCCCGGCCGTTGACGACCGCGGAGACCGTGGCCTGGGAGACGCCCGCGAGCCTGGCAACGTCGGCCTGGCGGGCCCGGCGCCGTTGTCCCTCCATCACTCTCCTAATTCGTATCAGTTCAGTGGGGGCAGCCATCAAGGGATGTTGGCTGATTCGTATTGGCGAAACCTTGCAAGACGGACGGGGTGCTGTCAACACCTTCGGCGAAAGGATCTCGAAACCTGCCGGAAACCCGCCCTTGACGGTCGCGAAGCCCGGAGGCTACCTTCCCCCTACGAATCGGGGAAGCGCATGTTTTCGCAGGTCATGTATTACTAATACGAATCAGAGGTATCAGCGTGGGGCTTTCCGGCACCTCGGCCGTCCTGGCGCTCGTCGGCGCACTCCTCCTTCCCCAGGCCGCCCACGCGGCCGGGACCGTCTCCCCCTCCGGCACGGCCGCCGTCTCCCGTACGGCCGCGACCGTCCACACCGGCGCGGACCGGGTCTCCCGTGCCGCCGTCGCCGGGACCACCTACCACGTCGACGCGACCGGCGGCTCCGACACCGCGGCCGGGACCTCGGCCGCGACGGCGTGGAGGACGCTCGGCAAGGTCAACGCCCAGGTCTTCGGCCCCGGCGACCGGATCCTGCTGAAGTCCGGCGGCGTCTGGACGGGCCAGTACCTCGACCTGCGCGGCTCGGGAGCGGCCGGATCGCCGATCGTCCTGGGCCGGTACGGCACCGGCGCCAGGCCCCGCGTCGACTTCGCCGACACGGCCGTGAACGGCGAGGGCTTCGGGGTGCGGCTGCGGAACGTCTCGCACTGGGAGATCGGCGATCTGGAGATCACCAGCGGGCAGCAGCCCACCGACCGGCGGCGCAGCGGGGTCCTCGTCGTCGGCGAGGGCGCCGGCGCGGGGAACCTCGCGCACATCCACGTCAGGAACATGTACGTCCACGACGTGTTCGGCACCGACCGGCGGACCGGCGGGATCAACGTCCACGCCCGGGGAGCCGCCACCGACCCCGAGAGCACCTGGACGGACGTGCTCATCGAGGGCAACACCATCGACAACGTCGCCGACACCGGCATCCAGACCATGACCGACGCGCTGCTCAACACCACCTGGGCGCACGACCTCGACGCCTTCCGGAACCTGGTGATCCGCGGCAACACCGTCACCCGGATCCACCGCGACGGGATCCTCGTCCGCTCCGGGCTGGCCCCGCTCGTCGAGCACAACACCACCGACCGGATCGGCGAGTCCACCACCTCGACGCTGCCGTACCTCGACGACATCGCGGTCGTGGCCGCGCAGTGGATGTACGCCACGACCGACGCGGTCTTCCAGTTCAACCAGGCCTTCCGCACCCGCAGGCTCGACGGCGACGGCCAGCCCTGGGACTTCGACCAGAGGGTCCACCGCAGCGTCTACCAGTACAACTACAGCCAGGACAACGAGGGCGGCACGCTGCTCGTGATGGACCAGACCGACGACAACGTGTTCCGCTACAACATCTCCCAGAACGACCTGGACCGCAGCGTCGGGGTGTTCCACCTGGTCAACGGGTCGGGTGACCTGAAGGTCCACAACAACGTCTTCTACCGCTCGGCCGGGCAGACCGGCCAGATGACCGGGACGTCGACCGGGCAGGTAGCCTACGTCGGCAACATCTTCGTGAACCAGGCAGGCGGCGCCTACAGCATCAGCGGCAACGTCACCTACGACCACAACCTCTACTGGGGGACCAACGCCTCCCAGCCCGACGATCCCCACGAGATCATCGCCGATCCCCGGTTCGTCACGCCGGGCGGCGCGACCGGCCTGGCCTCCGCGGACGCCTACCGGCTCCGGCCGGGCTCGCCCGCGATCGACAGCGGCGTCGCGGTCTCCCCGTCCGGCGGCCGGGACTTCTTCGGGACCACGCTCTACCAGGGCGCCCCCGACCGGGGCGCGCACGAGTCGGCCGCCGTCCCCGCCACCGTCCTGCTGTCGGACGACTTCGGCGACGGCGACGCGGCGGGCTGGACGACCTCCGGCGGGTCGTGGTCGGTCACCGGCGGCGCGTACTCCCAGACCTCCACCGCGCCCGCCGAGAGCCTCGCCGTCACCGGCTCCGTCCCCTGGACCGACCACACCGTCCAGGGGCGGGTCAGGGTGAACACCGCGGGCGCCAACGCGGGCCTGGTCTTCCGGTACGCGTCCGCGTCCGACTTCTACCTGTTCCGGCTCAACGACACGACCGACACCGCCGACCTGTACAGGAAGAGCGGCGGCACGCTCACCCTGCTCGCCGGCGCCTCCGTCCCGATCGTCCCCGGCACGTTCCGCACGCTGAGGGTGACCATGTCCGGCCCGGCCGTCACCGGCTTCGTCGACGGGGCCCAGGTGCTCACCTGGACCGGCCCCGCCACCGGACCGGCGTCCGGCAGGGTCGGCCTGCGCATGCACTCCGGCACCGCGACCCTCGACGACCTGCTCGTCACGACGCCGTAGCCCCCCGGACGCGGGCTGCCTGGGGGTGAGCGCCCGGCCCGGCACCCACCCGCAGGAAATGCAGGTGCGCGCTCTCCGGTGGCTCTGTAGCGTTTCACGTGGTTCGCCGGGCTCGGAGAGGGCACGGGTCGAACCCGGTCGGTCATCGGTTCACAGGTTCGACTCCTGACGGGATCCCCGGATCTCGAAGCCGGCCGGGGTCGCCACATCCGCGTCTTCTCCCGGCCCGGTGAACCGGCCGGTCCTGCCGGCGGTACGGGTCGAATCCGGTCGGTTACCGCCTTCTCAGCGGGTGACGCGGGTTCGAATCCCGCCGGATCCACCCTGTGGATCCGTCGTCCAGCGGCCAAGGACACCTATGCCGGTCGGAGCTCCCACATCCGTACCACCGGCAGGACCGATCGGAAGGGGAGGGCGGGTCGAAGAACGTCGGTTATGGGATCAATGGGTCGCGGGTTCGAGTCCCGCCACCGTGGCCCGGCCACGGTGTAGCTCAGACGGCAGAGCAATTGGAAAAGCCCGGCGTTCGTCACCACATCCGCCCTCCCCTTTCGCGTGCCCGCACCCCGGCGGGCCGCGTCCCCACACCCGCTCCCCGGCGGGTCGAGCCAGAAGGAGAGCGCCATGGCACGTGATCCACTCGCGAGGATCTCCACGATCGTGACGTCGCAGATGCGGCGCCTCCCCGGCCGCCGCGACCAGGTCCGCAACAACGCCGGCGGTTACGGCTTCGCCAAGGACGTCTGGAACGGGCTGGAGGACTTCCTTATCCTCGGCACCACCGGGGGCACGTACTACGTGGGCGAGGACAGGCTGACGGCCGACAACGCCGACGTGCTGTTCCGGGCGATCGACGAGGACGGCCCCCGCGCCGTCCGGCTGATCGTGGACGTCTCCACCGCGCGGCCGCCCCGCGCGCCCAAGCCCCGCCCCGCCGTCTTCGCGCTCGCCGCGGCGTTCGCCCGGGGTGACCCCGGCACCCGCCAGGCCGTCAAGGCCGCGTTCCCGCTGGTCGTGCGGACCACCGACCACCTGGCGATGTTCGTCGGCTACCTCAAGGCTCTCGGCGGCAAGCCGAGCCGCAACGGCTCCTCCCTGGTCGTGGGGCGGGCGCTGCGGACGACCCTGGCGAGCTGGTTCCTGCGCGACGAGCCGGACGCGGTGGCGTTCCGGGCGTGCAAGGCGATGCAGCGCAGGACCCCCGCCGGGGAGGCCCTCGCGCTGCGGGACGTGCTGCGCATCGCCCACCCCGCGGCCGCCACGCCCGAGCACCGGGCGCTGTTCGGGTGGATCGCGGGCAACGTCGGCGACGACGCGGCCCGCGAGGCGCTGCCCGCGGTCGACCGGTTCCTCACGGCCAGGGCGGTCAGCACGCCGGCCGAGGCCGTGCGGGTCGTGTCCGAGCGGCGGGTGCCGTGGGAGTTCCTGCCCGACGCGATGCTGCGCGAGCCCGAGGTCTGGGACGCGCTGGTGGACACGGTCGGCCTGACCGCGCTCATCCGCAACCTCGCGCGGATGACCAGGATCGGCACCCTCGTCCCGCTGGGCGACGCCACCGGCCGCGCGGTCGCGCGCCTCACCGACGCCGAGGCGCTGCTGCGGGCGCGGATCCACCCGATGGACGCCTGGTTGGCCCTGCGCGTCTACGCCTCGGGCCGCTCCCGGCCGAACCCGCGGGCCGAGGTCCAGACGTGGCGGCCGGTCCCGGCGATCCTGGACGCGCTGGAGGAGACCTACGAGCTCTCCTTCGGCACGGTCGAGCCGTCCGGCAGGCGGCTGCTGGTCGCGGTGGACTCCTCGGGGTCGATGAGCGGCACCTGGGGCGGCCGCCTCACCGTGGGCGGGTCGGAGATCGGCTCCCCGTACGAGGTGGGCTGCGCCATGGCGGTCATGCTGGCCCGCATCGAGAGGGGGAACGTGCACGTCATCGACGTCGACACCTCCGTGCACACCTCCCGGGTGAGCGCGCGGACGAACCTGCGGGAGATCGCCTCCTGGCGGCCCTCGGGGGGCGGCACCGACCTGTCGCTGCCGTTCGACTGGGCGCTGCGGAAGAAGCGGCACGTGGACGGCATCGTGGTCTTCACCGACAACGAGACCTGGGCGGGCCGCTCCCACCCCAGCCAGGCGCTGGCCGCCTACCGGAAGGCGGTCAACCCGCGGGTGCGCGTCGTGGTCACCGCGATGACCGCGGCCGGGCACTCGATCGGCGACCCGAAGGACGCGGGCGTGCTCAACATGGCGGGCCTGGACGCGTCCCTGCCCTCGGTGGTGAACGGCTTCCTCCGGAGCCGCTGAGAACGGAGGAGGGGTGGGGGGGGGGGGGGGGGGGGCCGCCCCCCGCAGGGGGGGGGGGGGGGGGCCCCCGCACATCGGTGAGTAACCCCCCCTACACAGGGGGTCGTACGGAGGGACAAAA
>NZ_JBVJIA010000024.1:41557-80140 GCF_055586505.1 Streptosporangium sp. NPDC050148
CGCCCCCCCCCCCCCCCCCCCCCCCCCCCCCCCCCCCCCCCCCCCCCCCACCCCTCCCCCCCCCCCCCCCCCCCCCCCCCCCCCCCCCCCCCCTCTGCCGGTCGCGGACCGGCCCCTCGCCCGGCCGTGGACCGGTCCGGCCGGTCCGGTCGTGCCCTGGCAAGATGGACGGCAGGCGCGACGAAGGAGACTCCGTGACATACGACGTGGCGGCCGTACGGGCCTGTTTTCCCGCGCTGGACGAGGGGGCGGCGCACTTCGACGGGCCGGGCGGCTCCCAGGTCCCCGAGCAGGTCGCGCGGGCCGTGGCCGGCGTGCTGGGGTCGGCGGTCTCCAACCGGGGGGCCGAGACCGCCGCCGAGCGGCGCGCCGACCGGATCGTCACCGAGGCCCGCCAGGCCATGGCCGACCTGCTCGGCGCCAGGCCGGACGGCGTCGTGTTCGGCCGGAGCATGACGCAGCTCACCTACGACATGGCCCGCGCGCTCGCCAAGGACTGGCGTCCCGGCGACGAGGTGGTGGTCACCCGGCTCGACCACGACGCCAACATCCGGCCCTGGGTGCAGGCGGCCGAGGCGCGCGGGGTCACGGTCCGCTGGGCCGACTTCGACCCCGGGCGCGGCGAGCTGGACGTGGCCGAGGTCGCCGGGCTGCTCGGCGGGCGCACCCGGCTGGTGGCGGTCACGGCCGCGTCGAACCTGCTGGGCACCCGGCCGGACGTCCCGGCGATCGCCGAACGGGTGCACGCGGCCGGGGCCCTGCTCTACGTCGACGGCGTGCACCTGACGCCGCACGTCCCGGTCGATCTCGCCCGGCTCGGCGCCGACTTCTACGCCTGCTCGCCCTACAAGTTCCTGGGCCCGCATCTCGGCGTGCTCGCCGCCGACCCCGCCCTGCTGGAGACGATCCGTCCCGACAAGCTGCTCCCCTCCGGCGACGCGGTGCCCGAGCGCTTCGAGCTGGGCACGCTGCCGTACGAGCTGCTGGCCGGGACGACGGCGGCGGTGGACTTCCTCGCCGGTCTCGTGCCGGGCGAGGGAGGCAGGCGCGAGCGGCTGGCCGTCTCGATGGCGGCGTTGCAGGCCCACGAGAGGGCCATGCTCGACCGGCTCGACACCGGCCTGGCCCAGATCGCCGGGGTGACCTCGTACGGCGCGGCGACGCGCGAGCGAACCCCCACGACGCTGTTCTCCGTCGAGGGCGTCAAGCCCGCCGACGTCTACCGTTTCCTGGCCGGGCGCGGCGTCAACGCCCCCGCGAGCCACTTCTACGCCCTGGAGTGCTCGCGCCGGCTGGGCCTGGGCGACACCGGCGCGGTCCGGGCCGGGATCGCCCCCTACACCGACGCCTCCGACGTGGACCGGCTGCTGGAGGGCGTCCGCGAGCTGGCCTCCGGCCTCGGCGGGTAGGTCACCCCGGGGCCGGGCCGCCGAAGAGGCCGCCGGTGACGCAGACCTGGGCCTGGGCCGAGAGCACCTCGATCCGGACCGAGCGGCCGGGCTCGGTGAACGGAACGTGGATCTTCCCGGCCCCCTGCTCGAAGACCACCTCGACCTCCTGCCCGCCGACCCGCACGTAGGCCGCCGTCCGGGCGGTCGAGCGGTAGTCGAGGCCGAGGACGACCATGCCGCCCCGGTGCGCGAGGGGGATCGAGATCACCCCGCCCTGCTGCGGGAAGCAGCCGCCCGGCGCCGCGACGTAGGGGCCGGTGAGCCGGGCCGGGACCAGCCTGCGGCCGGTGGGGTCGAGCACGAGCGGGCTCGCCGCGGGCCGGGGGTTGCGCATGAGCGCGGCCAGCTCCGGCGGGGCCAGCGGGCTGAGCGTGAGGTTGCTGAGGCCCTCGTCGCCGTAGCCGAAGCCGAACCGGTCGTAGGGGGTCTTCTGCGGGTAGACGTCCGAGCCGGGCGGTGCCGCGGCCAGCGTCGCGCGTACCGAGGCGAGGTAGGAGCGGATCTCGGCGCGGCCCGGCTCGGTCCCGGCCACGTACCTCTCCCCGGAGTACACCGACAGGGCGGTGACGGCCACCGCCAGCGTCACGCAGGCCGCCCGGACCGCGCCGCGGGCCGGGATCCGCCGCCGGTACGGCCGCGCCTCGCCCAGCAGCGGCAGGGTGGCCAGCGCCAGGCACAGGGCGAGCACCGGGACGGCGTCGGCGAGGTAGCGGGCCTCCTCCCCCAGCGCCTTGTCGAACGCGCGCCCGGTCAGGATCGGCACCATCAGCACCGGGAGGTAGACCGCGAGGATCAGCCACGCCTTCCAGGCCCCCCGCCGGAAGAACAGGGTGACGGCGACGACCGCCGCGACGAGCAGCCAGGCCGCGCCGACCATCAGCGGAGGCGGCACCGCGTAGAACTTGTACCACCAGCTCCCCGGGCCTCCGGCCGCGAGCACCGGGAAGGTCACGCCCAGCATCCGGGCCGTCGCCCGGCCCGCCACCTCCGCCGCGGGCGTCTCGACGCTCTGCCCGTGCAGCCGGTCGAGCTGCAGGAGGAACAGGACCGAGTACGCGCCCGCCACGGCCGCGTACGCGCCGAGGACCACCGCCAGGGAGCGCAGGCGCTCCCGGACCGGGAAGTACAGCACGGTGATCAGGACGAGCAGCAGGGGGATGGCGAAGACGGCCTTGAGGTGGAAGGAGCAGAGCCCGAACAGGAACCACAGCCCGGTCACCAGCGCGTCCGTCCCCCGTCCCGAGCGCAGGAACGTCACGTGCGAGGCGACGGCCAGGGCGATGGCGATCTGCAGCGGCAGCGCCTGGACCGCCGCCGCCCACCAGTAGAAGGCGGGCAGCGCGAGCGGGGAGAACAGGTACAGGGAGAAGGGCACCAGGATCGCCGGGCGCGTGCCGAACAGCACGCGCAGCATCCGGTACACGGCCAGGGAGGCGGCGAGCTGGAGGAGCAGCAGCGCCGCGGCGGTCACCGTCCAGTTGTAGGCGCCGAAGACGACGATCAGCTTGTTGGCGATCATCCCCACCGGCATCACGTGCGCGGAGTAGACGCCGAAGAGGTACCCCGGGTCGAGCGGCTCGGCCGTGGCCCGCCCGATCATGTTGAGGTCGTCGCCGAAGAAGCCGCCCCGGTTCAGGATCGTGGCCCGCCAGGCGAGCTGGCCCACGACGAGCACCAGGGCGACGGCGAACACCCGCCGGTCCCGGGACGGGGGCCGGGGGGCGCCTGCCCGGGAGGCGGGAACACGGTCTGTGACCTGGGGGGACGGCATCGTTCTCCACACTCGTCGCTCTGGATGAGTTCCTAACGTACGCGCCCCGGAGAGGCTACCTACTCATCGGTGATGCGACCCAATCGTTCCACGGCGCCCAGGTATCCCTCGATCATGCTGAAGACGACGTCCCTGGAGGACCTGACCTGGTTCATCGTGCCGATGATCTGCCCGGCCGGGAAGGTCGCCAGCTCGGCCGCGTCGGAGCGGCCGATCCGCCGGAGCGCGTCGGAGACCAGCATGAACTGCAGCGGCATCGGCAGCGTGCCGGGCGAGTCGGCCGCCTCCCAGGCGTCGGTCCACTCGTTGCGGAGCAGCCGGGCGGGCTTCCCGGTCCAGGACCGCGAGCGGACGGTGTCGCGCGAGGTGGCCTCCAGGATGCGGCGCTTGGCCATCTCGGGGGTGTCGGCCTCCTCGACGGCGAGCCAGATGGAGCCGGTCCACACCCCTTCGGCGCCCAGCGCCATCCCCGCGGCCATCTGGCGGCCGTCGCCGATGCCCCCGGCGGCCAGCACCGGGACGTCGACGGCGTCCACCACCTGCGGGATGAGGACCATCGTGGAGATCTCCCCGGTGTGCCCGCCGGCCTCGGTGCCCTGCGCGACGACGACGTCCACGCCGACCTCGACCTGCTTGATCGCGTGGCGGGGGGTGGAGGCGAGCGCGGCGACCTTCACCCCCTTGGCGTGGGCCTGGTCGACCACGTCGGCCGGGGGCGGTCCGAGCGCGTTGGCGAGCAGCGCGATCGGGTGGCGCAGCGCCACCTCCACCTGCGGTCGGGCGGTGGCGTCGGTCCAGCCGAGCAGCACCCTGCCCGCATCCGCGCCGGCCGACAGCGGCGGCACCCCGTGGGCGGCGAGCAGGCCGTCGACGAACTCCCGGTGCCCCTGCGGGATCATGCCCTGGAGGCGTCCGACCAGGTCCTCGGGGGAGTCGACGCCCAGGTCGGAGCCCGCGTAGGAGGCGGGCATGACCACGTCGACGCCGTAGGGCCTGCCGTCGACGTGGTCGTCGATCCATGCGAGCTCGACCTCGAGCTCCTCGGGGGTGAAGTAGAGGGCGCCGAGCACACCCATCCCCCCGGCACGGCTGACCTCGGCGACGACGTCACGGCAGTGGCTGAACGCGAAGATCGGCAACTCTATCCCGAGCATGTCGGTTACACGTGTCCGCATGCTGTGACTGTACGACCGCCCGGGAACAAACTGCAACGTGTTCTAATGCAGAACCTTTCTTTCGTTCCGGAACCTAAGCTACTCGTGAGTAATCAACATCAAAAAGTGTGGAACGGGTTCCAGTTCCATGCCCGCCAGGGCATGCGAAAGGCGGGAGGCCGCGGGCTTCGCCGCCCGCGGCCTCCCGCCGCCGTCCTCGTCCGGTCGTGTCACGGACCCCGGCCACCGGCCGGGACGCCTCACCGCTCCGCGCGGCGCCTGATCAGCAGCAGGCCGGTGATCACCAGCGCCAGCCCGAGCACCAGCAGGACCAGCGGGATCGTGGTCCTGAGCATCGTGATGGTGTTCTTGCCGTCCGTCGCGTTCTTGACCAGCTCGTCCTGGGTCTGCTGGGTCATCTTCGCGGTGGCGACGAAGGCCACCGAGCGCTCGACGCCGTCCTGGGTCTTGAGCACGTCGTGGCGCTGCTGCTCCTGGCGCACCGGCGAGCCGGTGGTCGGCTCGATCCAGAAGGTGTTGACGCCGTCGTAGACGCGGTCGACCTCCACGTCACCGGTCTCGTCCATGCCCAGGTAGGAGGCCGGGGCCGAGAGGGTGTCGATCGTGGTCGGCGGGATGGTCTGCTCGAACCGGTAGACCCTCAGGCCGCCGACCTGCTCCTCGGTCACGAACCTGGCGTCGAACGCCTTGCCGGTGGTGGAGTTGAAGACGCTGTAGGTCTTCTTCTCCACGTCGAACGGCCACTTGTAGATCTGGCCCTGAAGCTGGGCGGGCTCGTCGTTGATCTTGACCGAGCAGCAGTTGATGCCCTCGCCGGTGTACTTGTTGAAGGCGCTGCGACGCTCGCTGTAGGTGATGAGGGGGTTGGAGTTGGTGACGTCGTTCACCACCATGACCTCGTCCCAGACGACCCGGTCCCCCTGGGCCCCGGCGACGTCCCCCCTGGTGGTGACGGTGATGTCGAGATCGCCGGTCACCACCTTGCCCTTGTCCCCGACGCTGAAGTACTGCGCGTCGGTGGCCTCGAGCTTGCTGATCCCGTACTGGTCGGCCGGCGCGGCGATCAGGGCGGGCGCCACCTGGAACCGCACCAGGGGCGCGAGAACAAGGAGGAAAGCCCCGAGTCCGATCAGTACCAAACCGATGACGCGACGCATCGCTCCTCCAGGGGCCGTCCGCTATACAGGTGTGCCGATTGCCCTATAACAAGTTCCATTTCGCGATATGTTAGTGCTGGGAGTCATCTACGTCACCAGGGATGCCAAAAAGTGACCGAAACAGGTTCTATGCCGGTTCACCGGAGGCCGGCCGGCGGTGACGTGGACGATCTCCCCGCGATCGGGGGGCACCTGGACGCCATGGACGGCGTTCGCGCGGTCGCCTCGTTCGGGGTTCTTCTCTACCACGTGGCGAGCACGACGGGGGCCTCCCTGCGGGAGGGGTTCCTGCCCTCCCTGCTCTCCCGGGGCGACATCGGGGTGCCGATCTTCTTCCTGCTCTCGGGTTTCCTGCTCTACCGGCCCTGGGCGCGCCGGACCGTACGGGGAACCGGGGCGGACCGGGTCCACGAGAGGGCCGGGGACACCGGGAATCCCAGGGACGCCGTGGCCGCCCCGGACGTCGGGGACTACCTGTGGAAGCGGGCGCTGCGCATCCTGCCCGCGTACTGGCTGGTGGTCGTGGTGGCGCTGGCGCTCTGGTCCTGGCCGCAGGCGGCCGACCCGTGGAAGTGGCTGCCGTTCGTGCTGCTGGTGCAGAACTACGTCCCCGATCCCTGGTGGGGCGGGGTGAGCCCGCCGGGGCTCGGGCAGATGTGGAGCCTCTCGGTCGAGATGACCTTCTACCTGGCCCTGCCGCTGATCGCCGCCGCCCTGCACGCGCTGGCGCGGCGCGGGGCGGACCCGGTCGCCAGGGCCCGGCTGCTGCTCGGCGGCGTCTGCGCGCTCGGGGCGGTCTCCCCGCTGTGGGCGGCCTTCAGCCACTACCCGGTCCACCGCCCCGAGCTGGGCCTCTGGCTGCCCCGCCTGCTGGTCTACTTCGCCGCCGGCATGGCGCTTGCGGTCGTCTCGCTCTGGGCGCACGCCGAACCCGATCCGGACGCTCCGGTACGGCGCCTGACCCGGGGGATCCGCGAGTCCTGGGTGACCTGCTGGATCATCGCCGGCCTGGTCTACGTGGTGGCGGCCAGCCCGATCGCGGGGGGCCGCCTGTTCGAGATGCAGGACCTGTGGACCGACCTGTTCGAGATGACGCTCTACACGGTGTTCGTGCTCGCCCTGCTCTCCCCCGTCGCCCTGCAGTCCCCCGGCCCCTCGCCGATCCGCTCGCTGCTGGGCAACCCGGTGATGCGCTACCTGGGCCGCATCTCCTACGGCGTCTTCCTGTGGCAGTTCGTGGTGATCGTGGGCTGGTACGAGCTGACCGGCCAGGAGTCCTTCAGCGGCGGCCTGCTCTCCACGCTGGCGGTGTGCACCGCGCTCACCGTGCTGCTCGCCGACCTCAGCCATCGGCTGGTCGAGGCTCCGGCGCTGCGCCTGCACCGGTTGCGCCGCCGTCCCGCCCGGGACTGACCCCGGCGTCACCGGCACCGCCCGCACCGCCCGCACCGCCGTCGCCGGGCTCACCCGTCCCGCGGCCGTCCGCACCGTCGCCGTCGTCGCCGTCCGGACCGGCGGCGCGGATCAGGCGCACACCGGCCACCAGCACCGCCACGCCCAGCACCAGGAAGGAGATCGGGATCACCAGGTTGACCAGCGTCGCCCGGCTCCGAAACTGCCGGGCCTCCCCGGCGTTCCAGCGCTCGTCCCCGGCGCTGGTGCGCAGGTCGGCCGCGAGCGCGACGACCCTCCCTCGGCCGTCCGGCGTGCGCAGGGTCCTGACCAGGTTCTCCCTGAACCCGATCACCATGCCGCTGGTCGGCTCCACCCAGAAGGTGCGGGTCCCGTCCAGGTAGGCGTCGACCGGGAACAGCTCCGCGTCCGGCGCGGAGGCTCCCGAGGTCCCGGCGGTGCCCGAGGTCCCGGCGGTGCCCGAGGTCCCCGTGGTCCTCGCGGTCCCCGGAGGGCCGGGCGTCCTCGGGGTCCGCCTCTTCTCGGGGCGCTTCGCGGTCTTCCGCTCCTCCGGCTCCTCCAGTCCCAGGACGGATCCGGGCAGCCGCATGGGCTGCTGGACGTAAGGCTCGTCGACCAGGCGTTGCGCGTAGCGGTACACCCGCACGCCGTGCAGGGTCTCGATCCCGTCGAAGCGGGCCGTCACCGGTCTGCGGGCCAGCGGGTCGTAGACCTGGTACGCGATCGGCCGGGCCTCGAAGGGCCAGCGGAAGAGCAGGCCGCGCGGGGCGGGGTCGGGGTTCTCGTCGACGTAGTCCTCGCAGCAGGGGAACGCCTGCGCCGTGCGCCGGTCGAAGGCCAGGCGCCGCTCGTGGTAGTCGACGCGCTGCCCGCTCCGGGTGGCGAGCGAGACGAACTCGGTCCACACGGCGACGTCGGGCGTGGACCTGATCGTGTCGCCGTACCGGGCCACGGCCTGCTCCAGCGGGACGCCGCTGCGGACGCGCAGGGCGGCGGTGTCGAGGTAGGAGCCGGACTCGGTGGTCAGCATGGTGATCCGGTTCTGCTCGGCGGGCAGCACCAGACCGCTGGGGTAAACGTACAGGCGGACCAGCGCGGCCAGCGTGATCAGGAAGGCCCCGGCGGCGAGGACCAGCACCCCGCGCAACCGCTCCCCGCTCATCCCCCGGCCGGTCGTCCCAGGACCGGTCGTCTCAGGACCGGTCGCCTCGGGGACGGCCCGCGGGTCCGTCGTGCGGCCGGTCACCGTCGCTCCGCCGGTCGCTCGGCCGGTCGCGCCGGGGCGGTCTCGACGGGCACCGCGACGGCCGTGTCGGGCACCCGCAGCCACGGCCTGGACGGCCGGGGCACCCGCACCGCGGCGAACAGCAGGCCCAGCACCGTCAGGCACAGGTACTGCGCCACGACCGCCCCGGCCTCCCCGCCGTACCCGAGCGCGAGACCGGCCGCGCCGAGCCCCGCCACCACCGGGAACGGCGTGAGCAACGCCCTGCCGATCCGGTACGCCCGGCCGCCCGCGCTGTGCTCGGCCGAGGCGACGCCGCGCAGCCACAACGCGAGCGCCGCCACCGTACCGGCGAGCGCGGCACCGGCCCAGCCCTCGGCCACCAGGCCCAGCACCGGGGCCAGCGGCCAGAGCCAGGCCGCCCGCACCCGCGCGGCCGGTGCGGCGGCGAGCGTCCGCACCCGGCGCGGCCGGACCAGGGCGAGCGCCGCGACCAGGGCGACCAGCGCCCAGCCGACGAGCAGCGCGGTCCGGTAGAGCCCGTCCGGGGCGTAGGTCATCACCACGGTCCCGTCCCCGGGCGGCAGCAGCCAGGCCTGCCGCCAGCCGTCGAGCCGGGCCGGTTCCAGCACGCGACCGCCGAACGTGGCCCGCCAGCCGGCGTTGAAGTTCTCGCCGAGCGCCAGGTAGGAGGGCTCGGTCGTGGAGACCCGGACCCGGCGCTCCCCCGCGTCCCAGCTCTCGACCGCGGCCGGGCGCAGCACCGCCGGAGCCGCACCGGGACCTGCGATGGTCCCGCCGGTCCCGCCGGTGCCGCGCAGGACCATCGAGTCCACCCGGAAGCCCTGGGCGGCGGCGGCGCGTACCCGCAGCGTGCCCGCCTGCGTCCAGACCGCCTCGCAGGTGCGGTACGGGACCGGGCGGCCGGCGAACAGGTCGCCCAGGGTCCCGCCGCGGATCTCGGTGGGCGTCTCGACCCCGTTGACGGTGAGCATGGGGCCGAACCCGCAGGGCATCCTCAGCGGCTGCGCCCCCAGGGCCGGCAGCGGCCTGATCCCGGGGACGGACACCCCGAGCACCTCCATCCGCCACGAGCCCAGGGCGGTGAAGGTGATCTGGACCCGGTCGGCCCGCATCGGCGCGAAGCCGATCCAGCCGTCCCGGGACGCCCACGCGTACCGGACGGAGTCACCGGCGGTGACGGTGACCCGCACCGGTGGCGCCCCCAGCCTGGTGTCGGGGAAGTCGACCCGCAGCCGCGACAGGGTCACGGTCCTGCCCAGCTCGGCGGTGAGGGTGGGCGCGAGGTCGGCCCGCCCGGCGTACCAGACGGTCCTGTGGTCGTCGTCGAACGCCGCGTACGCCCCCGCGGCCGGGACGTCGGCCGCGGTGGAGGAGGCGGTGACGCGCGGGAAGGTGCCGGGGGGCATCAGCACGGTCTCGGCGGCCCGCTGGTCGGCGAGCACGGCCCTGCCCTCCAGCACGCGCCGGCCGGTGGCGACCGGGAACGACCGGTCGAAGGCGTAGCCGTCCTCGCCCACGTAGTGCAGCCGGTCCGCGCAGGTCCAGGCGTAGGAGCCGAGCATGCAGCCGGGAGCGGCGTCGGTCCGGCTGGTCACGACCGTCCGTCCCGGCTCCGGGGCGTCCCCGGAGGGGTCCGCCGGGGTCACGGAGGGCACCACGAGGGTACGCCCAGGGCGGACGCCGGGGATGGCGATCTCGGTGATGCCGACCCGGGGGTCGGGGTCGCGCAGGACGCCGGTCACCCGGATCCGGATCCTGGAGGTCTTCCCCGCCGGGACGTTGAGCCGTTCCCACAGCGAGGTGAGGCCGAGCCGGGTGCGGACCCGGCCGGTGTCGGTCTCCACCATGACCTCCGATACCGTCACCGCCTCCTCGGAGCGCTCGAACACCGCCTGGATCGAGGGGACCGCGACCGGCTCGGCCAGCCGGACCTCCAGCCACTGCTCGACCGCCGGTTCCCAGCCGGTGGAGCGCCAGCCGGTGCGCAGGTCGTCGTCCAGCGCCGCGTACGGCTGCTGCCCGGCGTCGCGGGTGCCCGGGGTCGCCCCCAGCCTGGACTGCGAGGAGGAGGCGGTGACGGACTCGACGCCGGTGAGGACGGCGACGGTCTTCGGCTCGTCCCAGGCGGGGTCGGTGAGGTCGTGGGCGGTGCCGCGTCCCTCGTAGGGCTCGTCCGGCGTCATCGTCTCGGTGTAGGGCCTGCGCAGGTCGCTCACGACCAGCTCGCGACGGCGCATGGTGTCGGTGAGCACCGTGTCCTCGGCCGGGATCGCGTCCGCGCCGGGGTCGTCGCCGAGGATCACCGGGCGGTCGTCGCCGAGCACGCCCTCCTCGGCCATGGTGAGCAGCGCCTCCGGGGCGCCGGAGACCCGCAGCGGCCGGGCCGCGGGCACCGTGCCGACGACCGGGCTCGCCCCGGTGACCTCGTAGATCTCCAGGGACGCGTACGGCTGGTCGAGCCGGCCCGACGCGGTCGGGGAGTCCTCGAAGCCGACGGAGGGCCCGAAGCCGCGCACCCTGCTCAGGCCGGGAGAGCGGTCCAGGGCCTCGTGCACCCGGGCCGGCCAGGCATCGCCGAAGGCGACGCGGTCCAGGTCGTTGCGGACCAGCAGGTAGCGCACGCCCATCCGGCGCAGCGCCCGGGTCAGCCCCGCCGAGCCCTGCCCGTTGGCGAAGCGGTCGTCGATCGCCTTGACCAGGCGGTTCGACCCGGCCGTACCCCAGGGCACGATCGTGTTGCTCACCCACCTGGCCTTCTTCAGCAGCGGCTGGAACGGCTCGTCCAGCGGGCGCCCCCAGGTGTACTCCCCGCGCCGCGCCCCCGGCAGGACCAGCACGGTGCCCTGGTCGGCCCGCTCGTCCAGCCAGGAGGCCGCCTGCCGCCAGTGCTCGGGGACGTCGGCGAAGGCGCCGCCCGGGGCGATGCCGGCGGTCGCGACGGGCATCAGGGTCAGCCCGGCCAGGGCGGCGACGGCCACCGTCGCGGGGAGGCGGACGGCGGCCCTGACGGCCCCCACGTGGGAGACCAGGGCGGCCAGGCCCAGCACCAGCGGGAGCCGCAGCAGCGCGTTGAACTTGTGCAGGTTGCGGAAGGGGGCCAGCGGGCCGTCCAGCAGCGCCCTGAGCGGCTCGGCGAGCGGCCCGGTGTGGCCCGCGACGAGAACGATCACGCCGGCCAGGGCGGTCAGGACCAGGAAGGGCCGCTCGGGGGTGCGGGCGAGCGTGAGGCCGGCCAGCCCCAGCCCGGCCACCAGGGCGGTGACCACGACCAGCCAGGGCACGGTGGCGTGCTCGTAGGCGGCGGGCAGGTAGGGGCGGCCGTCCACCGGCAGGAAGGCCACCCAGTGGTTCATGCCGCGCAGCACGTTGGTCAGCGACCCGACGACCGTGGTCGTCCACGCGTTCTCGGTGAACGGCATGAAGGAGAAGACGTAGCGGCCCAGCAGCACCAGCGGGACCAGCCACCAGAAGGAGACCGCGGCGATCGCGGCCAGCCACCAGGCGATCAGCCGCCGCTTGCGCGGTCCGGGGCGCCGGGTCAGCAGGTAGATCATCGGGACGACGAGCACGGCCAGCTCGGCGGCGGCGTTGATGCCCCCGGCGAACAGGAAGACCAGCGCCGACAGGCAGGCGGCCCGGCGCGGGGTCGTCTCCCCCCTCGCGCCCCTGATCAGGAAGAGCAGCACCCAGGGCAGCACGGCGCTGGGGGCGAACTCGACGGAGTTGAACCCCATCAGGGCCTGCGCGTGCGGGGCGAGCGCGTACGCCAGGCCCGCCAGCACCCCGGCGAGCGGGCCGCCGATCCGCAGCGCCCGCGCCACCTGGGCGACGCCGACGAAGGCCGCGCACAGCATCAGCGTCACCCACAGGCGCTGGACCACCCAGGGCGGCATGCCCGAGTTGATCAGCAGGGTGTAGAAGGGCCCCATCGGGAAGATGTAGCCGTACGCCTGGTTCTGCAGGTGGCCCAGGTAGTCCTGGTCCCACATGTTCAGCGCCTGGGCCAGGAAGCCGATCGGGTTGATCGGCATGTCCAGCTTGGTCTCGGCGATGAGCCTGCCCGGCGCCATGTGGAAGGCGACCGCGGCGAGGAAGAGACATCCGGCCAGCAGCCTGAGCCTGCGGCGGAGCCCGGTGTCGGAGGCGCCGAACTCGGCGACGGGTGCCGACAGGCGGGCGATCCACGTGTCAGGGGTCACGGGCGCTTACGGCGGGTCGGTCTCACCCGAGGCGAGACAGAGATCGGATGCATGAAGGTGACGACCGTTTTTGGCTAATTCTGTGGTGATCAGTCCGGTCATCGTAGCGCCGGTCCTCCCCCAGGTGAACTCGGCGGCCCAGAGCCGGCACGCCTGCTGGATCTCCTCGCGCCGGACCGGGTCCGACAGTTCCCCGAGCGCGCGGTCCACCACGTCGGCCAGCGTCTCACCGTCCCCGACCAGCCAGCCGGTGACGCCGTCGCGCACCGAGTCGCGCAGCCCCGCCACGTCGTAGGCGACCGTGGGGACGCCGAGCGCGGCGGCCTCGATCACGGTCAGCCCCCAGCCCTCGAACTCCGAGGCGGTGACGTTCAGCCGCGCGGCCCCCAGGATCGCGTTCTTGGCGGCCTCGGGCAGGAAGCCGTGCAGGTGGACCCGGTCCTCCACCCCCCGGCCGGAGGCGTGGGCGGTGAGCCGCTCCTGCTCGTGGCCGCGCCCGATGACGTGCACGTGCATGCCGGGCCAGGCGTCGCCGAGGTCGCGGGCGAGGTCCACCACCCGCTCGACGCGCTTGTGCCCGACCAGCCTGCCCAGGTAGACCACGGCCGGGTCGCCGGCCACCCCGCCGGGATCGGCCACCGGCCGGGCCACCGGGCTGCCGTTCGGGATCACCTGGATGGGTGCGAGCCAGCCCAGCCTCTCGCGCAGCTCGGCGCGGGAGGACTCCGAGACCGTCACGGTCGGGCGGCGCCGGTAGACCAGCCGGGCCACCGGCCCCTCGATGAAGCAGCCGATCCGGGCCAGCCAGGGCGGGAAGAAGGCGTAGAACTGGCGGTCGTGCACGTGGTGCACCAGCGAGACGACCACGGTCCGGCGGCTCACCACCAGGGGGGCGAAGAAGGGGATGCCGTTCATGCAGTCGATGACGACGTCGAAGCGCCTACGCCGCAGCAGCATCCAGAGCGGGACCAGCAGGTAGACCAGGAACGGGTTGCCCATCCGCCGCAGCGCGATGCCGTCGCGCTCCTCGGCCGCGGCCTGCCCGGCCTCCCTGGCGGTGACGAACGTCACCTCGGCGCCCTGCCCGGCCAGGTGGCGGCTGACCTGCCAGGCGTACTCCTCGGCGCCCCCGGCCACGGACTGCGACGGCTCACGGAAGTTCAGGACGGCGACGCGCACCCCGCGCATGGAGAGCCGGCGCGGCCCGGTCCCGGCGACCAGACCGGCGGGCGCGACGGTCGCGACCGGCACTGCGGGCGCGACGGGGGTGCGCGGGATCGCTCTGGCGCCCTGTCCGGCCACGAGCACTCCTATCTCCGTACGGCGTGTCTCCGCACGGCATGCGGGAACGGCGGCACCGGGGCGTCCGCGGGCATGCCGAGGCCGGCCCCTGTCCCGTCGGGACGATTCCCCGCGCCGGGGACCCGAAGGCTCAGGTGAGCGCCGGGGCCGGTCGGCGGCCCCGGGCCGTCACCTGGTGCCGTAGTTGTACAGCGGCCTGTTGGGCGGCTCGGGGGTCGGTGCCGCGACGTTCACGACCGCCACCGAGGTTCCGATCGCCAGCACTGCCCCTACCGCCAGAGCGGCAATCACTCGCAACACCCGAGTTCTCCCTCCAACGCGTGGATCGTGCAGTCTGCCCGAGAGTAGAACGTGATACAGCTCGTCAGCCAGCAACTTGGTCAAAATGTGATAAATAAAGTTACCGCTGGGTAAATCCTACAATATTTGCATCTCACGAGTTCAGAGGCGGTAGAGCAGGAGCTCCGGACCGGCGTGGAGCAGCCGCGCGCCCGGCAGCCTGGAACGGAACATGTTCTCGTTCGCCCTCAGGATCAGCACGTGGCTGACCCCCCGCCCGGCCAGCGGCCCGGTCAGGGCACCGGACCCGGCGAGGAGCGGGCCGATCTCGCGCGCCAGCGGGTCCTCGGCCCCCAGGGCGAGCGTGCGGCCGTCCCCCAGGCCGACCGTCAGGCCGTCGTTCCAGACCACCCGGCGGTGGAAGGACTTGACCGCCGGGTCCAGCACCACCCGCCCGCCGTTCCAGCCGAACGCCCGGTACGCGCTCCACGGCAGCGTCAGCAGCGCCCCCGGGGCCGGGTCGGCGTCCACGATCTGCCGCACCCGCGACCAGTCGGGCGGGTACTCGACCGCGACCAGCCTGCCGAACGCCCCCAGCGCGAAGGTGGGCAGCACCAGCAGCGGCACCAGGATCATGCCCGGCCGGATCGTCGCGGGCAGCCGGGCCGCGACCGCGGCCAGGCCGACCGCCTGGAGCAGCGCGAAGGGCGCGAGGTAGAGCTGCCCGTCGCGCAGCGGCCCGAAGCCGGGCCAGAACCCGACCAGCGCCTGTACCGCCCCCGGCAGGAAGGCGCCGGCGCACCCCACCACCAGCCCCGCCGCGGACGCCACCGCCAGCCCCTCCTCCCACCCCCACGCCCCGTCCCGTCCCCGCTGCTGACTCCGCCGCCGCTCCCGTCGCTCCCGGACGAGCAGGGCGTGACCCGCCACGGCCGTCACGGTCACCGCGAGCCGGACCAGGGCCGACCACCAGGTCTCCTGCCCCGGTACGACGGCACCGGAGTTCCACACCCCGCCCAGGGTGAGCAGGCTGCCGAGGGTCCCCAGCGGCCCGTCCGCCCGGGGGGCGAAGGCCCGCACCCCGGCCGGATCGGTGACGGCGGCGCTGCCCAGTGCCGGGACCAGCCACGGCAGGCTCAGCACGGCGGCGATCGTCAGGACGCGCGAGGCCCGGCGGCCGGCCACCGGAACGAGGGTCATCACCGAGACCAGCATCGCCTGGAACCCCCCGACCGCGGCGGGCAGCAGCGCCAGGACCAGCGGACCGGCCCGCCTGCCGGTGGCCGCGCGCACCGCCCACGGCAGCCCCGCGTACCCGAGCAGCAGCGCCCACTGGCCCAGCAGCAGCCGCTGGGCCAGGTAGACGTTCCAGGCGTAGAACACCGCGGCGACCAGCCGGGCGACCGTGCGCCCCCCACGCTCCCCGGGGACCAGGGCCGCCGCGCCCGTCGCGGCGAGCACGAAGAGGCCCAGCAGGATCGCCTTCTGCACCACCTGGTCCGCCGGGAACGGCAGGAACGACGACGCCGCCGAGATCAGGGCCACCGCCGTGTCGCTCGGCACGGCACGCGGGAAGCCGCCGCCCTGCGGAAGGATCGGCGGATCCGGTACGAACACCATGTCGTAGCGGAGCACGAAGCCGGGACCGAGCGCGGGTCCCAGCGCGAGCACCCCCAGCAGCAGCCCCGCCAGGGCGGGCAGCGCGTGGACGGCCCGTCCGCGCCACCGCTCCCGGGCCGGTCGCCGGTCCCCGGGACGGGATCGGCGCGCCCGGATCCGGGATCGGGCCGATCGCCGGTCCGGCGGGCGGGCGGGGCGCCTGTCACCGGCCCCGGGAACGCCCACTACGGCGCGGCGGGGCGGAAGAGCACCATGTTCACGTACTCCTGGCCGGGGACGAGCAGGCGGGAGATGAAGCTCCGCCGCACCTCGCCGACCGCCTGCTCCTGGTGGGCCGACAGGTCGAAGCCGTCCAGCGGGCGCCAGGAGCCGCCGGTCAGGACGGAGCCGGTGTAGCCCCACTCCGCGAGCCGGTCGACGACCAGGCCGATGTCCTGGTGCCGGGTCTCCAGCTCGACCAGCAGGACGGGCCGGTCACGGCGGACGGTCCGCTCGGCCCCGAGCAGCGCGGCCAGCTCGTGACCCTCCACGTCGATCTTCATGAACCGGACGTCCCTCAGGTCCAGCTCGTCGATGGTGACGGCCGGGACGTCCACCGGCACGCCCTGTCCGTGCACCACCGAGGCCGTGGCCTCGGCGCCCCGGCCGCCCCCGGGGATCCAGAGCCGTGCCGTGCCGGAGCGGTCCGAGGCCGCCGCCGCGACCACCCGCACGTCGGGGAAGGTGCTCGCGAGCAGGGCGGCCAGCCGGGGGTTGGCCTCGATCGAGACCACCTGCGAGGCGAGCCGCCGCAGCGTGGCCGTCCACGGCCCGTACCAGACGCCCACGTCCACGGCGGTGCCGCCGCGCGGCACGAACTCGCCGGCGTGGGCCAGCTCGGCGTCCAGCCGGGGGTAGACCCTGCGGATCGCCGCGCCGAACCAGCGCGGCGGGACCGCGCCGGCCACGGCACTCCGGACGGCCACCCCTGGCCTGAACCGCATCGACATGCGCGAAGCCTATTACCTGCCCGGCTCGGGGTCCCTGGGCAGGCCGAGCATGCGCTCGCCGATGATGTTGAGCTGCACCTCCGTGGTGCCGCCGTAGATCGTCATGGCCCGGGTGGCCAGCACGGCCCGGTTCCAGTAGCCGGCGTCGCCGAGCTTCATGTCGGCGGCGATGACGGCCGAGGGGCCGAGCAGCGAGACCGCGCACTCCGAGACGTGCTGGGCGTGCGAGGTGGACAGCAGCTTGCGGACCGAGGCGTCGGCCCCGGGCTCGACGCCGGTGAGCTGCTTGAGCGTCACCCGCAGGCCGAGCGCCGCGATCGAGTGGCCCTCGCAGACGACCCGGGCCAGCTCCTGGCGCTCGGCGGCGGTCAGCTCCCGGCCGAGCCGCCCGACCAGGCCGAGCAGGTCGGGGACGGACGCGCCGGTGCCGCCGGAGCCCGCCGAGAGCGAGACCCGCTCGTTGGACAGGGTGTTCCTGGCGACCTTCCAGCCCTGTCCCACCTCGCCCACGACCAGGTCGTCCGGGACGAACACGTCGTCGAGGAAGACCTCGTTGAACAGGTTCTCGCCGGTCATCTCGGTCAGCGGCCTGACCGTGACGCCGGGGCCCTTCATGTCGACCAGGAAGTAGGTGATGCCCTCGTGCTTGGAGCCCTCGGAGGAGTTGCGGGCGATGCAGATGCCCCACTCGGCGAAGTGCGCCACCGAGGTCCAGATCTTCTGGCCGTTGAGCCGCCAGCCTCCCTCGACCTTCTCGGCCTTCATCTGCACGTTCGCCAGGTCGGAGCCTGCGCCGGGCTCGGAGAAGAGCTGGCACCAGATCATCTCGCCGCTCAGCGTGGGCGGCAGGAAGCGCTGCTGCTGCTCGGGGGTGCCGTACGTGGCGATCGACGGCACCACCCAGGCGCCGATGATCATCTGGGGCAGCTTGACCCTGGCCGCCTTGAGCTCCTGGATGATGAGGACCTGCTCCAGCGGCTTGGCGTCACGCCCCCAGGGCCGGGGCAGGTGCGGCATGACGTACCCGGCCGAGGCCAGCGCCCGCTTCTGCTCCTTGCCCTCCAGCGCGGCGAACCCGGTGACCTCGGCGCGGATGCCCTCGCGCAGCTCGGCGGCCTCCTCGGGCAGCTCGACCTCCAGCTCCCGGCTGACGCCGTTCAGCGCCAGCTCGGCGACCGTCTCGGCCCACTCGCCCGAGGAGCCGAGCAGGGCGCGCAGGGTCAGCGCCCGGCGGTAGTACAGGTGGGCGTCGTGCTCGTAGGTGTAGCCGATGCCGCCGAAGATCTGGACGGCGTCCTTGGCGCAGTGCACGGCCGCGTCGGGCGCCACCACACCGGCGATCGCGGCGGCGTAGGCCAGCTCGTCGGCCGTGACCCGGTCGCCGGAGCCCGCTCCGGCACAGGCGCGGGCGGCGTCCCACACGGTGGCGCGGGCCTGCTCCAGGGCGACGAGCATCCGGGCGGCCTTGTGCTTGACGCCCTGGAACTGCCCGATCGGGCGGCCGAACTGCACGCGGACCTTGGCGTACTCGGCGGCGGCGGTCACGCACCACGAGGCCACGCCCGCGGCCTCGGCGCCGAGCACGATCGCGGCCAGGTTGAGGACCCCGGGGCCCTGCAGCCCGTCCAGGATCCGGCCCGCCGGCACGGCGACGGCGTCCAGCTCGATCCGCGCCACGCCACGGGTGACGTCCAGGGCCCCGACCGGGGTCACGGTCGCCGCGGAGGCGTCCACCGCGACCCACTCCTCGCCGCGGTCGGTGCTCACCGGGAGCACCAGGACGTCGGCCAGGGCGCCGCCCAGGACGTGCTCGGCGGTCCCGCCGATCGTCAGGGCGCCGTCCTCGCCGCGGGTGCCGGTGATCGAGGCCGACAGCGCGACCGCTCCGGTCAGCGTGCCGTCGGCGAGGCCGGGCAGGAGTTCGGCGTGGGCCTTGCCGTCGGAGGCGAGGATCGCGGCGCTGGCGAGCACCGTGGGGACGTAGGGGCCGGGGGCGACCCGCTCACCGAGGGCCTCCACCGCGATGGCGGTCTCCAGCAGGCCGTAGCCGCTGCCGCCGTGCTCCTCGGGGATGTGCAGGCCGAGCAGGCCCTGGTCGGCCAGCCCGGACCAGAAGCCGGGACGTTCCTCCCCCTCCGCCGCCATGGCGGCGCGCACGACCCCGGACGGGATGTTGCGCTCCGCCCATCCGGTCACCGACTCCCGGAGCGCCTCGTGCTCCTCGCTCAACCCGATCGCCATGACAGCCTCCAGACGCGATTCAATGACAGAACCATATTCTAGAAGGTGCTTCCATCACAACGCGCCCCTCTCGGACGCCCCGGCCGCGGGACCGGGACCGGCGGGCCGCCGGATCGCAGGGGGCAGGGGCTCGCGGGCCACCGGATCGGGGTCACGGGTCACGGATCACAGGTCACGGATCACGGATCACGGATCACGGATCACGGATCACACGGGAGGGGTCGCGCACGGGCAGGGTCACACGGGAGGGGTCGCACGGGCAGGCCGCCCCGACGGGGACGACCATCGGAAATGATCACTCTGGGAAAGGGCCTTCGCGGGAATCCGTCAGAGGGCCCGGACGCCGGTCATCAGGGGGGCGATGTCCGCCCAGAGCCGCTTGCGCGTGTCGGGCACGGTCACGAACAGCATCGACGGCTTCCTGCGGCCCACGTCGACCACCGCGAGCGCGGCGTGGGAGACGCGCTTCTTCCCCTTGATCCGGTAGGTCACCTGGTAGCCGAGCACCCAACCCTTGCCGCTCGTCAGGCGCTGCGAACCGGTCCAGACGACCCTGCTGCCCGCGGGGTGGTGGTTGCGGATCGTCCAGCGCACCGCGCCCAGCGCGGCCTTGCGGTAGTCGGCGTCGCTCTTGAGGGCCTTGGCGGGCGTGGCGCCCGGGAGCGGGCCGGAGCCGATCACCGTACGCGGCAGCCGGGTCGCGCCCACCTGCTGGCCGACGGAGAAGGACGGCACGGCCCTGACGGCCCAGGGCGCGCCCAGGCTGGAGTAGGTCAGCGCGGACCTGGTGTCGGTCACCGCCCCGAGCACCGCGCTGGGCCGTCCCGGCAGCACGCTCAGGGAGGTCGTGCCGGGCAGGGCGGGCAGCGTGACCGGGGACGACGTCGGCGAGGCGCTGACGCCGGGCGCCGCGGCCCGGTCGGCGCTCGCCGGGTCGGAGGGCTCGTCGCCCGAGAAGAGAACGAAGATCAGGATCACCACGAGGCCCGTGATGACGGCGGCCCCCAGGCTGTAGGCCACCCGGATCGGGATGTCGCCGATCCGCATCAGCAGGCCGCCGGACCGCTTGGCCCCGCCGGGCCGTCGCGGTCCCGCGCCGGCGGGCACACCGGCGCCGTCCGCCGCGCCCGGGTCGCCGAACACGCCGGGGCGCTCCGCCGCGCCTGGCCATCCCGTGGCCGTGCCCGTCATGCCACCCGAGGTCGCCCCCGGGGCCGCGCCCGCGCCCCGCCGGGTCCCGGCGTCCGGGGGAAGGGGCGCACCCGGGCGGTCGGGACGCCAGGGGCCGGCGGAACCGCCCACCTGCCTGACCGGGATCGTGCCCAGACCGCCGGACTCGCGCGCCCGCCCGGTGTCGCCGGTGTCGCCGGTGTTCTCCTCGGCCTCGTCCGGACGGTCGCCGGAGGCCGTCCCCGGACGGCCGGAGCCGGGGCGGTCCGCGCCGGGACGGCCGGAGCCCGGCGGGGAGGAGTACGGGGGGAACGCTCCAGGAATCTTGGGCCTGGAGACCAGTGCGGTCTCCTCGCCGTCCCCGATGGGGAACCTCCGGGGGACCCGGGGACTGATGATCGAACCGTCCTCGGCGGGGATGGCGGGTATGGGCGCCGTGGGCGCGTCATAGGAGGGAACGTACCGCTCGTTAGAGCGCCCGGAGGAGTTGCCGCCGACGTCCGCCATACGCGTCAGGTTATGTCACCCGCGAAAGATTCAGCGCATCGGCGTTTATTACGCTTCGGCCACGGGCTGTGCATCAGCCCAGGTGACCGCGCTTCCTCTTCCATGAACAGAATGTCGTTCTGTAAGGTCACCGCCATGAGGGGCTTCTACGAGATCGCGAATGCCGACCCCGGGCGCACCGCCGTCGTCGCGGACGTCACCGTGACCTACGGCGAGCTGCACGAGAGGGTCAACCGGGTGTCGCACGGCCTGCTGGCACGCGGCACCCGGCCCGGTGACACCGTCGTGACGGTCCTGCCCAACGGCATCGACGCGATCACGATGATGCTGGCCACGTACCAGATCGGCGTGTACCACGTCCCGGTCAACTGGCACTACACCGCCGAGGAGATCGGCTACATCGTCGCCGACTGCGCGGCGCGGACGGTGGTGGGCTCCGAGCGGTACGGGCACGCGGTGCCGGGCGGGTTCGTCGAGACCTCCGACCTGGCCGAGGGACGACCGGCCGGCCCGCCCGAGGGGCGCAGGGCCGGGTCGATGATGCTCTACACCTCCGGCACCACCGGCAGGCCCAAGGGTGTGCGGCGGCGGCTGCTGGAGCTGAGCCCGGAGGATCTCCACCCGATCCTGATGCGCAAGAGCTGGCGGCACTTCGGGCTGCCCTCCGACGGGGTCCACCTGCTTCTGTCGCAGCTGTACCACTCCGCCCCGTACGGGCAGGCGATGATGGCCCTGCAGTTCGGCCACACCGTCGTGGTGACCGAGCGGTTCGACGCCGAGGAGACCCTGGCGCTCGTCGAGCGGCACCGGGTGACCAACGCGTTCATGGTGCCGACCATGTTCCACCGGCTGCTGGCGCTGCCCGCGCCGGTCAGGACGAAGTACGACCTGTCGTCCCTGACGCATCTGTACCACGGCGCCGCGCCCTGCCCGCCCGCGACCAAGCGGGCGATGATCGACTGGCTCGGCCCGGTGCTGTGGGAGTACTACGGATCGACCGAGGCCGCCGTGGCCACCATGGTCTCCTCGGCCGAGTGGCTGGATCGGCCCGGCACGGTCGGCCGGGCGGTCGACGGCCTGGAGTTCACGATCGTCGGCGAGGACGGCGCCGAGCTGCCCGCGGGCGAGCCCGGCCTGGTCTACATCGGCGGCATCAACCGCTTCGAGTACCATCGCGACCCGTCCAAGACCGCCTCGGCGATGCGCGGCCGCCTCTACACGCCCGGCGACATCGGCTACCTGGACGAGGAGGGCTACCTGTTCCTCTGCGACCGGCGGACCGACCTGATCATCTCCGGCGGGGTCAACATCTACCCGGCCGAGGTCGAGGCGGTGCTGCAGGAGCACCCCTCGGTGGCGGACGTGGCCGTGATCGGCGTGCCGGACCCGGAGTGGGGGCACCGCGTCGTCGCGCTGGTCCAGCCCGCGCCCGGGGCCACGCCCGGCCCGGAGCTCACCGGCGAGCTGCTGGCCCACTGCGCGCCCCGGCTGGCCCGCCTCAAGCACCCCCGGGTGATCGAGTACCGCGACCGGCTGCCCCGCACCCCCACGGGCAAGCTCAGCCGCAGCACCCTCCGGGAGGAGTATCTTCCAGCCTGAGCTGGGGATATACCCCTGTATGGGGGCATCACAGACAAGCGTCGCACTACTGGCGGCAACCGCGGTCGCGCTCGCGGGCTGCGGCACGGAACGGGGGCCGCGGCCCGCCGAAATGGCCGCCTCCCCGGGGTCACCGGCACCGGCGTCCCCCGGGGCCTCGGCCGAGGACTCCCCCGCGAGTCCTCGGGGGCCCTCACCCGGAACCCCGGGGAGCGACCCGGGGAACCTGGAGAACGCCTACGAGCGGACCATCACCCGGGTGATGCCGTCGGTCGTGCAGATCACCACCGGCGACGACCTCGGTTCCGGGGTCGTGTACGACACGCTGGGGCACATCATCACCAACGCCCACGTGGTCGGGTCCTCCCGCCGTTTCGAGGTCACGCTCGCCACGGGCGGCATGCCGCGGACGGCCAGGCTGGTCGACTCCTTCGAGCTGGGCGACCTGGCCGTGATCAAGGTGGACGACCCCAGCGGGCTCAGGCCCGTCGTCTTCGGGGACTCCTCGCGGCTGCGCGTCGGCCAGGTCGTGATGGCCATGGGGAACCCGCTGGGCCTGTCCGGCAGCGTCACCGAGGGGATCATCTCCGCGCTGGGCCGCACGGTCAGCGAGCCCGAGAGCAACGGGAAGGCGGGAGCCACGATCAGCGGGGCCATCCAGACCTCCGCCCCGATCAACCCGGGCAACAGCGGCGGCGCGCTGGTCAACCTGTCGGGCGAGGTCATCGGCGTGCCGACGCTGACCGCCGTCAACCCCGAGCTGGACAACGCCCAGGCCCCGGGCATCGGCTTCGCGATCCCGTCCAACACCGTCAAGGACATCGCCGCCCAGATCGTCAAGGACGGCAGGGTCACCAACACCCGCCGGGCCACGCTCGGCGTCGTCGTACGGACCGTGATCGACATGAACGGGCAGCCCGCCGGGGTCGGCGTCGTGCGGGTGCTGAGGAACAGCGGCGCCGAACGGGCCGGGCTCAAGGCCGGTGACCTGATCGTCTCGATCGACGGCAGGCCCACCTCGGCCACCCAGGACCTGTCGACCATCCTGGCCACCCTGCGGCCCGGCGAGGACGCCAAGGTCGAGATCCTGCGCCCCGACGGGAGCAGGAGCACCATCTCCGTCCCCCTGGAGGAGCTCTCCGGAGGCTGAGGCCCGCCCCGCGCGGGGGCGGGCGGTGGCGGCGCGTAGGCGAGGCCCTCGGTCGACGGCTCACCCGCCCCGGACGGGGCGGGTGGTGGATCGGTGTGGATCAGTAGGGCAGGAGCCGCTCGGTGAACGTCTTGGACACGAAGGGCGCCTTGAACTTGGGGAAGGCCACCGTCTGGGCGTCACCGTCGGAGGTGTAGCGCTCGTCGGGGTTCGCCTTCAGCCAGTCGAGCCAGGCGGTGGAGCAGAACTTGGCGCAGTCGCCCTTCTTGTCCATCGAGCGGATGCGCGGGATGCCGAGCGGGTCGAACTTCTTGTTGAACGGCGACATCGCGGGCGTGTACCCGGCGAGGAAGACGCCTCCGTAGTCGTAGGAGACGTCACCGGCCCTCCCCTTCTGGCCCCACTCCTTGCCGTCGGGCTGGTTGCCGTACGGCAGCGCCAGCGTGGACGGGGGCGTCTTGATCAGGTCGGTGATGAGCCGGTGGCCCGCCGCCACCTCCTCGTACACCCGCTTCTTCGCCTTGCCGCCCAGGTTGAGGTGGTCGCGGGTGTGGTTGCCCACGTCGAAGCCCTGCTGGGTGAGCCAGAGGAGCAGCTGCGCCCCCTCCTCGGGGGTCGCCTTGCCGAACATGTCGCGGGTGATGTAGAACGTCCCGACCGCGCGGAACCCCGGGTGGGTCTTGGCCACGTCCTGCAGGATCGCCACGGCGGTGTTCGCCTTGGGGACGCCCATCCCGTCCAGCTCGAACTGCGTGGGCGAGGAGTCGTCGAAGGTGAGCACGACGGGGTGCTTGCCCGCCGGGATGTCGATGCGCCCGGAGACGAACTCGGCCGCCGTGACCGGCACGTAGTCCTCCCTGGCCAGCCGCTCCAGCTCGGCCCGGAACTGCGCGGGGGTACGGTCGTCCTGCGTGGTGGGCTTGTCGACCACCCGGTGGTACATGAGCACGGGCACCTGGCCCAGCTCGTTCGCCCTGACCTTGGCGGCGGCCTGCGCCTTCGCCTTCAGGGCGTTCGCCCGCGAGGCCGCGGCGGCCGACGCGTTGGACGTGGACTCCACCTGCGCCTTCTGCGCGCCCCCCTCGTCCTGACCCGATGAGCATCCGGCCAGCACTGTCCCGGCCACGACGGCCACCACACCGGCCCTGCCCATTCCACAACGGCCCATCGAATCCTCCAAGCGCACCGACGATACGCTTGTCATCCCCTCTGACCTGCGGCTCGATCTCCAGGAGGGGCAAAGGTTCGCGCTGCGGCTCCCATCGGCGCTTCGGGATCCCCGGCCCGCGATCCCGAAGGGCCGGCCTCGGTGGACAGACCAGGTCAGGCCTCTGCCACGCCTCGGAGCGGTTCGGCCTTCACCACGCCTTCGAGCGCATGACAGAGCTTGACGTCCGTCGTGAGCAGAGGAATTCCACGGTCGAGTGCCAACTGGGCAAAGACGGCATCGTACATACGCAGTGTCAGCCGTACGGCCAACCCGGCAGCCCGCTCCAAGTGATCGGCACCGACCGGGTGAACCGTCACACCGAGATCATCGATGACACGTACGGCCATCGCGAACTCCTCCGGCGTCAGTCGCCCCGCCAGGAGCCCTTTCTCACGTAGCACTCCGGCCACTTCGATCCGGGCGAAGTCCGCTGTCTCCAGCATGACGAGATCATCCAGGAAAGCCTCCTGAACCTCACGAGCATGCTCAACCGGACTGATCGACGAACCACCGAAGGAAGACGCCGGTGTCGACGATGTAAGCGTCAGCCACGCGACTCGTCTCGAAGCCGGTCCAGCTCCTCGTCCACTCCGGTCACCCCTCGCATCCGGTCTCGGATGCCTTCCAGTGCCGCCGCGGCCTTCTCCCGCCGACGGGCCGACGAGACGTTGTCCCTGACGAGCGCGAGCACCGGCAGCACCCGGCTTTCCGGCAACTCGTCGACCAGCAGATGGAGTTCCTCACGCATCGCGCCCATAACCGCAGTGTACGACCCTGTCACGGTCGGACCCAGGAGTTACCTTCAACGAGCCGATGGCGACTCTCGCGGGGGAAAGGGAGAGGCCCACGCTCGGCGGCTCGGGTCACGAGGACGTCATCGCGGGACGAAATGATCGGCCATCAGAGCGTCGGCGAGCAGCGGTGGCCACAACCCGGCACGTCGGGCGGGCGCGCAGGGGCGCCGGTGGGCGTGGATGAGCCGTTCAACGGCGGCGAGCCCTGCCCGGGAAGGCCGGTGCCGGTGCTCGGGAAAGGTCGGCAAGGGGCCGGGGCGGATGCCCGCCCGGCATACGGGCCCGCCCGCCGATCGCCTCCCGACGAAGGCCGGACACGCTGACGCACACCCCTCGGCACGAACCGGGCGGAAGAGAGGGAACGGGCCCGCGGGCTCGGCCGTCCCCAGGTGACAGAAGTAAGTAAGACGGAAAAATCAGTACGTAAGGACATGTCACCCGGTGAACACGGCCCAGGTGAAGGGCCCTTCCCGATATTTCGTCACTGTCGCAGGAAGCGTATGTTCCTGACCATTATTCAACAATCGTGTCACATCACCGTTGACGACCTTGCGTCTGGCGCTTACGTTCCGGGAATCCGAGCGGCATTCGTGAGGGGGACAGATGACGGAGCGCCTGAAGAAGCCCGGTCTTCTCGGGGAGCTGGCGGCCGAGTTCGCGGGCACCCTGATCCTCATCCTCTTCGGGGCGGGCGTGGTGGCCCAGGTCGCCGCGGCCGAGATCGGCGACCACGACAGCATCGCCTGGGCCTGGGGGATCGGCGTGACGCTGGGCGTCTACGTCGCGGCCCGCACCAGCGGCGCGCACCTCAACCCCGCCGTCACCCTCGCGCTGGCCGTCTTCAAGGGCTTCTCCTGGCGCAAGGTGCTGCCGTACGCGCTGGCGCAGACCCTGGGCGCGTTCGTGGCGGCGCTCATCGTCCGCCTCAACTACACCGAGGTGCTGCACAAGGCCGACCCCGGTCTCACCATCAAGACCCAGGGGGTCTTCTCCACCCTGCCGGGCAACGGAACCCTCCCCGTCGGCACCTGGGGCGCCTTCCGCGACCAGATCATCGGCACCGCGATCCTGCTCCTGCTCGTCCTGGCCGTCTCCGACGCGCGCAACACCGCGCCGGTGGCCAACCTGGCGCCGTTCATCATCGGCCTGATCGTCGTGGCCATCGGCATGGCCTGGGGCACCAACGCCGGCTACGCCATCAACCCCGCCCGGGACTTCGGCCCGCGGCTCGCGTCGTTCCTCACCGGGTACGAGACCGCCTGGCAGGATCAGTACGGTCAGCTCTACTTCTGGGTGCCCATCGTGGCGCCCCTCATCGGAGGCCTGCTCGGGGCGTTCCTGTACCAGGCCCTGGTGGCCAGGTTCCTCCCTCCCGAGGAGGCCGAACTCGAGGTGGGGCGGATGCCGTCCGACGAGGCGCGCGACGTCGCCTGACGGGCGCGGAACACCGGCCGCGGCCGGGAACAGCCACAGGAGAGCAGCCGATCCCCCCGGAGAGTCTCACAGAGGAGGCACCGTCAATGCCTGATTTCGTCGGAGCAGTCGACCAGGGAACGACGAGCACCCGCTTCATGATCTTCGATCACGGCGGTAACGAGATAGGACGTCACCAGCTCGAACACGAGCAGATCCTGCCCCGCGCCGGGTGGGTCGAGCACAACCCCGTCGAGATCTGGGAGCGGACCAGGGCGGTGATCGAGACCGCGCTCGCCCGGGCCGGCCTGACCGCCTCCGACCTGGCCGCGCTCGGCATCACCAACCAGCGCGAGACCGCCGTGGTCTGGAACCGCAGGACCGGGCGGCCGTACCACAACGCGATCGTCTGGCAGGACACCCGCACCGACCGGATCGCCTCCGCCCTGGACCGCGACGGCAGGGGCGACGTCATCCGCCGCAGGGCGGGCCTGCCCCCGGCGACGTACTTCTCCGGCGGCAAGATCCAGTGGATCCTGGAGAACGTCGACGGGGTGCGCCAGGCCGCCGAGGCCGGGGACGCGATCTTCGGCAACACCGACACCTGGCTGCTGTGGCACCTCACCGGCGGTGTCGACGGCGGCGTGCACGTCACCGACCCCACCAACGCCAGCCGCACGATGCTGATGGACCTGGAGACGCTCGACTGGGACGACGAGCTGCTGTCGTTCTTCGGCATCCCCCGCTCGATGCTGCCGGCCATCAAGCCCTCCTCCCACCCCGGCCTGTACGGCACCACCCGGCCGGGCGGGCCGCTGGGCGGCGAGGTGCCGCTGTCGGGCGACCTCGGCGACCAGCAGGCCGCCACCGTCGGGCAGGTCTGCTTCGAGGTCGGCGAGGCCAAGAACACCTACGGCACCGGCAACTTCCTGCTGCTCAACACCGGCACCGAGCTCGTACGCTCCCAGAACGGCCTGCTCACCACCGTCTGCTACCGCTTCGGCGAGGACGCCCCGGTGTACGCGCTGGAGGGCTCCATTGCGGTGACCGGTTCGGCCGTGCAGTGGCTGCGCGACCAGCTCGGCATCATCTCCGGGGCGGCGCAGAGCGAGGCGCTGGCCCGGCAGGTCGAGGACAACGGCGGCGTCTACTTCGTCCCGGCCTTCTCCGGGCTCTTCGCGCCGTACTGGCGCTCCGACGCCCGGGGCGCCGTGGTGGGCCTGTCCCGCTTCAACAACAACGCCCACCTGGCGCGGGCCACCCTGGAGGCGATCTGCTACCAGAGCCGCGACGTGGTCGAGGCGATGCGGGAGGACTCGGGCGTCACCCTCGACGTCCTGCGGGTGGACGGCGGCGTCACCGCCAACGACCTGTGCATGCAGATCCAGGCCGACGTGCTCGGCGTACCGGTCTCCCGGCCCGTGGTGGCCGAGACGACCGCCCTGGGGGCCGCCTACGCGGCCGGGCTGGCGGTCGGGTTCTGGAAGTCGACCGACGAGCTCAAGCAGAACTGGAACGAGGGCCGGCGCTGGGAGCCGACCTGGTCCGAGGAGCAGCGGGCGGAGGGGTACGCCGGATGGAAGAAGGCCGTCCAGCGCACCCTGGACTGGGTCGACGTCTCCTGAGCGGTCCCGGGCCCCATGGCCGGTCCGGTCCTCCCGGGGACCGGGCCGGCGTTCCCGGGGACCGGGGCGCCCGCCGGGACGGGTACCGGGGGCGCCCGCGTCAGGCTCCGGCGAGCATCGCGCCCAGCCGCTCCACCGTGGGACGCGACTCCACGTGCAGCCGGGCCACGTCCAGCCCCTCGTCGGCGAGCACGACCAGCAGCGCCGCCTGGCGGACGGCGTAGACGACGATGTACCCGCTCCGGCACCGGGTCACCACCTCGCGCAGCTCACCCATGCCGACCTCGTGGCCGGTGCGCTTGCCCAGTCCCAGGGAGGCGGCGGCCAGGGCGGCCAGCACCTCGGGCCTGTCGCCCTCGCTGTCGGCCGCGACGAGCAGCCCGTCCACCGACGCGACGGCCGTCTCCAGCACACCGGCCACCTGCTCGCGCAGCAGCTTCAGCTCGGCGAGAACCTCTTGCCTACCCATCGGACACCTCCAGCGTGCGGCCCCGGAGCCAGAGGCCCGGGGAGAGAAGGACGGCGGGGTGCCGCCCGGCGGGTCGCGGGGATCCCTCACTCACCGGCCGGGCCGACGTCGTCCGCCCACTGCCGGGGCAGGGACCGCAGTGCCAGCAGGGGCCGGGAGGCGATCGGCCCTCCCCCCGCGGCGGCCAGCACCTCGTTGATCCTGCTGGTGCCCGGACGGCGGCGCGGCAGGTCGGCGGGACCGCCCGGATCCGCTCCGGCCGGCTCCGGCGCCGGGGCGTTCCCGCCCGGCGCGGATCCGGGAGCACCGAGGTCGAGCACGCCCTCCTCGACCATCCTGGCGATCTCGCTCATCACCGCGAACAGTCCCTTGCCCAGCACGAACGCGATGTCGCGTGGTGTCCGGCGGCCGTTGGCCCGCTCCATGACGGCACGCCGGATACGGTCGGATCCCAGCAGGGTGGGCACGGGAACGGCCGGGGGCACGGGCCTGATCCGCATGGACATGCCGAGCCGTCGCCAGGCCGCCACGTACTCCATGCGGCGGGCGGTCTCGCGCAGCAGCCGCCCGGCCTCGATCCCCGGCAGGACCGGGAGCAGCGGCAGCCGGTCCCCCGCGCCCGCGGGCTCGGCGCGGCAGGACTCGATCCCGTACAGGGCCATGGCGAAGACCGCGTCGAAGGTCGCGGCCAGGCAGACCGCCTCCAGGCCCGCGACGCCGATGGCACCACGGCCGGCCAGTTCCGCGGCCAGCCGGTCGGCGGGGGCACCGACGGCGTACGCCTCGGTCCAGTCCTGCTCCGAGATCCGGCCCGAGCGCAGCAGCAGCGACTCCGGGCCCGGGGCGGCGGGGGTCGTGGCGGCCACCACGAGGCCGTCCCTCATCCAGATCGCGCCACCCGGGCCTCCGTCGACGCGCAGCACCCCGGAGAACCTCTCGCGCGCGAAGCGCGGCAGGAACTCGTCGATCCTCGCGACCGTCCCGGGCTCCCGGACCCCGCCCACGGCTACGGTGACCGGGGACGCGGACCCCACGCGTGCGGGCTCCACGGTCGCGGGCCTTTCGCTTCCGGATGCCACGGCCTCGGGTTCCCCGTTCACGGGCCCCACGGCCTCGGGTCCCATGGTCCCGGGCTCTGCGGTCCGGGGCTCCGCGGTCCCGGGTCCCGCGGTCTCGCCGGGCTCCGGGAGCTCTCCCGCGGTCATGCCGTCATCGCATGCGCGAGGCGGGAGCGACAGGCCGCTCCACGGGACGGCAACGGCTGGGCCACGACCGGCGACGGCACGGGATCACCCCCGGCCCTGATCGCCGCGGGCGAGCCGATCACGTGTGAAAAGCGGGCCGGTCCTCACCACTGCGTTCTCCCTCGACTCTCCCCGGGCACACCGCCCCGGGAGGACGACGTCACGGACACCGCACCGCGCACCGGCGGACGTCCGGAAGGCACCCCGTGGACGACCGGCCCGCCACCCCTGCCCCGTGGACGGAACGGATCACACTAAGGTCACATGGTGGGGCATATGTCCCCCAATAGACCCTTGTATCCGGTACTAAAGCATATGACACTTCACTAACGGTAGTAAATGAGTGTACTTTACGTATCTACCGTCACAAACGATCTCCTCGGTACGACCGAAAGGTCCGCCGGGCGAGACGTCGGGGCACACGCGATCGTGGGGAAGAAGTTCATGAACATCGAGACCGCTCTCAAGGAAACCATGGCGATCGACGGCGCGATCGGCGCGGCGCTGGTCGACTACGAAAGCGGCATGTGCCTGGGCACCACCGGAGGAGACCGGGGCCTGAACCTGGAGGTCGCGGCGGCGGGGAACACCGAGGTCGTCCGGGCCAAGGTCCGGACGCTGTCCGCGCTGAACATCGACGACACCGTCGAGGACATCCTGATCACCCTGGCCCGGCAGTACCACATCATCCGGCTCCTGTCGGACAGCGGCGGCCACATCTTCCTGTACCTGGTGCTCGACCGCGAGCGCGCCAACCTGGCCCTGGCCCGGCACCACCTGCGCCGCATCGAGGGCGCCCTCACCGTCTAGCGTGGCCGTCCCCCACGGGGACACGTCCGAGGCGGCGATCACCCGAACGTCCCCGGGCCGGCACCACGGTGATCCTCGAAGGACCGGCGGGTCCTCGAAGGGCGGCCGGGCGAGGATTCGCCGGAGCCGGAGAAAGACCAAGGGCGGCCGGGACGGCGCCGAGGCCGCTCCGACCGCCCTCGGGCGATCTGTTCCGCGCGGTTCGAACGCGGAACGGGGGTGGAGGTGGCGGGAATCGAACCCGCGTCCTTCAACTCCAAGACAGGGCTTCTCCGGGTGCAGCCTGTTGTGCTTTTCTCAGCCCCGGCGATCACACAGGCAAGACGCCGACGGGCTCAGCCACTGTTTGATTTCCCGATCTTCCCCGTGGCCGGGTCGATCGGTTGAGCCTCCTAGCGATGCCGGATCCGGGCCGGAGGCGCTCCCGGGCCGGCAGAAGTCACTCGCTGCTTAGGCGGCGAGTGCCAGGTTGCCCTGGCTGACTTCGGAGTGCGTCTTATTGGCACTTATTGGTCGCGGTCACAGTGTTAACGAGGTTATGTCCGCAGTCCTCGACCCGCTTCACCTGGCTTGCAAAGCCAAAGTCGAAACCAGTCACCCCCTGTTGAGTTTTCAACTCGTCCCCGCGGGGCCGAGCCATCCGAAGATACCCGTTACAACGGGGTCAACGCCAATCGAATTCCCGCCGACGCGCCGGAACCCGGGAGCGGGCCCGGGTTCCGGGTTCAGGGAGTGGCCTGCAGCCCCTGGAAGAACCGTCCCGCGACGGTCGCGCCCGCGGACGGGTCGGAGCTCTGCGTGAGCACCGCCACGGCCACGTCACCCTGCCAGCCGACGAACCACGCGTACGGCTTGCGCTTCTGCAGCGCGGCGGCCGCGATGCCGTGGACGGGGTCGCCGAGCGCCGCGGCGGCGCGGGCGGATCCCGTGGTCACCCCGGCGCGCATGAAGGTGCGCAGGGTCTTGACCGTCCTGTCGTCCAGCTTGATCGGGTCGGGCGGCCTGGTCGGCTCGGCGTCGGTCGTGGGGTCGGTGGTCTTGGGGTCGGTGACCAGCACCGGGGGACGCCAGGTGCCCGACGCCACGGCTCCGGCGACCAGCGCCATGGACAGCGGGCTGACCAGGACGTTCTGCCCGGCGATGGCCTTGGCGGTGGCGGCGTCGCCGGTGAGCGGCCGCGTCACCCCGCTGAACGCCTTCAGCGGCAGGCTCCACTTCGCCCCGATGCCGAACTTCGCCGCCTCCTCGGCCAGGTCCGCGCCGTCGATCCTGCGGGCCAGCGACGCGAGCGCGGTCACGCAGCCGTTGGCGAAGTTGGCCTGCAGCGTCGGCGAGGTCCCGGCGGGCGAGCCCTCCTGGTGGAACGAGGCGCCGCCGACGCTCCGGTCGGCCGGGCAGGACAGTTTCTGCTTGGGGTCGATCTGCGCCTTGACCATGCCGCCGACCGACATGATGGAGAACGCGGTGCCCGGGGAGAACTTCCCGGCGAGCGCGTGCCTCTCCTGGTTGTACTCCTCGGTGCTGGCCACCGCCCGGATGTCACCGGTGGAGGCCTGGACGGCCACCAGCATGCCGGGGGGGCCGCCCAGCAGCGCGGCGTCGGCCGCCTTCTGCTGGGCACGGTCGAGCGTGGTCTGCACCGGTGCGGTGGACCGGTCGGGCTGCCACTTCTTGAGCTCGGCCACTTCCTTGAGCGTCTTCAGGTCGACGGTGATCACGCGCGTGTCGGTCGAACCGGTCAGGTGCTCCTGGTACGCCTTCTGCAGCCCCGTCTTGCCGACCGTGTCCCCGGCCCGCTGCGGGCCGCCGAGCTGCTGCACCGCCTCCTGGGTCACGGCGGTGACGGTGCCGACGATCTCCCTGGGCGAGGCCGGCGCGAGCTCCTGCTCCTGCTCGGTGAGGGTGATGCCGGGGACGGCCCGCAGGTCGGCGCTGAGCTGCCCGAACCGGGTACGGCCGAAGGTCACCAGCGGCACCTGCACGTTGGGCGGCGCCGAGCGGATCCGGCTGAGCAGCCGGTCCTGCGGGAAGCCCGTGATCCTGGAGAGCCGCTCGCAGAGCTTCTGGGCCTCGCCGTCCTTGAGGTTGGCCGGGACCACCTGCGCCACGTGCAGGACGGCCTTCTCCTGGAGGGGGTCGCGGTTGCGGTCGAGGATGGGCTGGCGTCCCTCGGGATCGACGTCCACCGCGAAGCGCTGCCCCTCGGCGAGCTTGGGGTGCAGCACGCTGGGCGACCAGCGCACCTTCCAGCGGCCGTCGACCAGGTGGAGCGGGATCTTGCCCTGGTACTCCCAGAGCGGGTTGTTCTCCCCCAGGTCCACCTCGGCGTCGAAGTCGGCCTCGACCTGGTCGGCGGCGCGGCGCATCCCGGTGATGGTGAAGCGGAACGACGCGGCGTCGAGGTCGAACGAGGCGTTCTCCAGCGCCTTGCCGACCGTCTTCTCGTCGCCGTCCGTACGCCGGGCCGCGTACTCGTAGTCGCCCGTCTGCCAGCCGATCAGGAAGTCGCGCACCGCCTCGTGGGCGGAGGGCTCCTCGAAGCAGGCGGACAGCATGGGAGCCGTCACCGCCAGCGCGAGCGCCGCGGCGCCGGCACGCCGGGCCTTTCCCCTCACGATCCCCTGTTCCTGTGCCGGAGCGCGCGCGCCATCTCCCGCTTGGCCTGGTTCTCGGCCAGGGTCTGGCGCTTGTCCCAGTCCTTCTTGCCCTTGGCGAGGCCGATCTCGATCTTGGCCTTGCCGTCCTTGAAGTAGATGGCGAGCGGCACCAGGGTCAGGCCGCCCTCCTTGGTCTTGGAGATCAGCTTCTCGATCTCCTTGCGGTGCAGCAGCAGCTTGCGGGTTCGGCGCGCGGCGTGGTTGGTCCAGGTCCCCATGGTGTACTCGGGAATGTGGACGTTGATCAACCAGGCCTCGCGGTCCTTGATGACCGCGTACCCGTCGAGGAGGGACGCGCGGCCGAGCCGCAGCGACTTCACCTCCGTGCCCTGGAGCACGAGACCAGCCTCGTAGGTGTCCTCGATGTGGTAATCGTGCCAGGCACGCTTGTTCTGGGCGATGACCTTCCGCCCGGTCTCACGTGGCATGTCTGGAGCCTACCGGTGACCGGGCGCGCGGGCCGCGTCCGAGAACGCCGGGGTCGCCTAAGACACCCGAGGAGGCCGACACGGGGGCGTCACACCCGCAGGTAGCGGCGGAGCGTGAAGAACGAGGCCAGCACACAGATGACCACGCCGACCACCATGGTGAAGCTGATCACCGAGGCGACCGTCTCCCAGGAGAGCTGGTTGTTCCCGGCGGCGAGGTAGCCCTGCACGCTGTCGAAGATGAAGACCTTGCTGACGATCAGCAGGATCGCGGCCACCACACCGCCCAGCAGACCGGCGATGACGCCTTCCATCACGAACGGGAGCTGGATGTACAGGTTGGACGCGCCCACCAGGCGCATGATCCCGGTCTCGCGTCTGCGGTTGTACGCCGAGAGCCTGACCGTGTTGCCGATCTGCAGGGTGGCGGCGAAGACCAGGATGATCGCCACCAGCATGGCGGCCCAGCGGAACATCTCCATCAGCCCGAAGACCTTCTCCAGCAGGAGCTTCTGGTTGACCACGTTGGAGACGCCCTTGGCGCCGCTGAGCGCCTCGATCACCGCGTCGTAGGTGTTCGGGTCCTTGAGCTTGACCCGGAACGACTCGGGCATGTCGCCGACCTGGATGGCGGAGATCAGGACCGGGTTGCTGTTGTTGTCGTTCTTCCACTTCTCGTAGGCCTCGGCCTCGCTCTCGAAGGTGACCTGCTGCACCTGAGGCATGGCCTCGATGGTCGCCTTGAGCTCGGCCTTCTCCTCCTCCTTGATCCCGGCGCTGCCCTTGCAGCTCGGGAAGGGGCTGTTCTTGTCGCACAGGAAGACCGAGACCTCGACCTTGTCCGTCCAGAAGTCGCTCATGGCGTTGATCTGGGAGTTGATCAGCAGCCCCACGCCCAGCAGTGCCATGCCGATCGCCACGTTCAGGACGACCGCGATGGTCATCGTGAGATTGCGGCGGAGGCCGATCCAGACCTCGGAGAAGATGAAGTTTGCCCGCATGCTCTTCCTGTCGCTCTTTCCGGTCCTGGTGTCAGTACGCCTGGCCGTACACGCCCCGCGACTGGTCACGGACGATCTTGCCGTCCTCCAGTTCCACCACCCGCTTGCGCATGGAGTCGACGATGGCCGCGTCGTGCGTGGCCATGACGACCGTGGTGCCGGTCCGGTTGATCCGGTCGAGCACCTTCATGATGCCGATGCTCGTCGCGGGGTCGATGTTCCCGGTCGGCTCGTCGGCCAGCAGGATCATCGGCCGGTTGACGAACGCCCGGGCCATCGCGACCCGCTGCTGCTCACCACCGGACAGCTCGTCGGGCATCCGGTGTGCCTTGCCCTCCAGGCCGACGAGTTCGACGACCTCCGGGACCACCTTACGGATGAAACGGCGCGGTTTGCCGATGACCTCCAGAGCGAACGCGACGTTCTCGTACACGTTCTTGTTGGGGAGCAGCCGGAAGTCCTGGAAGACACATCCGATCCGGCGGCGCAGGTGCGGAATCTTGAAGTTGGACAGTCGGGCGAGGTCCTTGCCGGCCACGTGGATCGCGCCCGAGTTGGGGCGCTCCTCCTTCAGGACCAGCCGGAGGAAGGTCGACTTCCCGGACCCCGAGGGGCCGACGAGGAACACGAACTCGCCCTTGTCGACATCGACGCTGACGTGGTCCAACGCGGGCCGGTTCTGGTTCGCGTAGACCTTGGTGACATTATCAAAATGGATCACGGGCGCATCACGGCATGCCAGTCTAGGGGTTAGGACGGTCGCAGGAGTGGCAGAGGGCCACTTCCACCTACTCTCCGGCCCGAGGACCCCGGTCTTGTCTCCAGACCGAAGCTCCGGTTGGCCGGTGCCCAGTCTAGGGGGAAGACTGGCATGGAACGTCCATAACGGAAACAAAACGATTCGGCGCCCGGTAACGACCGCATAAAGTGGTTCTGACCTCGACGAGGGAGGACGGCATGAGCTGTGAAGACCTGGTCTGCGCGGGGTGTGCTCACCCGGTGGCCGAGGGCAGATGCCCCCGGTGCCGCGCGTACCGCGAGCGGATGCACCAGAACGCCTTCGGCGGCCTGACCCCGGCGCTCGTGTCGCTGGCGCTGATCGTGCTCCTGTTCCTCACCCTGGCCCTGGAGCGGCTCACCGGCGCCTGAGACGCCCGTGCGGGCCCCCGGAGGGGCCCTGGGGCCCGGTCAGGCGTCTCAGGCTCCGTCGACGCCCGACTCCTGGCGGCGGGTCCAGCGGATCTCCGCCTCGATGAAGGCGTCCAGGTCGCCGTCGAGCACCGCGCTCGGGTTGCCCGCCTCGGCGCCCGTCCGCAGGTCCTTGACGATCTGGTACGGGTGCAGCACGTAGTTGCGGATCTGGGTGCCCCACGAGGTGGTCGACTCGCCCCGGATCTCGTTCAGCGCCGCGGTCTCCTCCTGGCGCTTGCGCTCCAGGAGCTTGGCCTGCAGGACGGCCATCGCGGTCGCCTTGTTCTGCAGCTGCGAGCGCTCGTTCTGGCAGGACACCACGATGCCGGTGGGCAGGTGGGTCAGCCGGACCGCGGAGTCGGTCGTGTTGACGCCCTGGCCGCCGGGGCCGGAGGAGCGGTAGACGTCGACGCGCAGGTCGTCCTCGTTGATGTCGATGTGGTCGGTCGTCTCGACGACCGGCACCACGTCCACGCCCGCGAACGACGTCTGGCGGCGTCCCTGGTTGTCGAACGGGCTGATCCGCACCAGGCGGTGGGTGCCGTGCTCGCCGCGGAGCGTGCCGTAGGCGTAGGGCGCCTTGACCGTGAAGGTCGTCGACTTGATCCCCGCCTCCTCGGCGTAGGAGGTCTCGTAGACGTCCGTCGGGTAGCCCCGGCGCTCGGCCCAGCGCAGGTACATCCGCTGGAGCATCTGGGCCCAGTCGGCCGCGTCCACGCCCCCGGCCTGCGACTGGATCGTGACGACCGCCTCGCGGGCGTCGTACTCCCCGGACAGCAGGGTGCGGACCTCCAGGGCGCCGATGTCGCTCTTGAGGGACACGAGCTCGCGCTCGGCCTCGGCGAGCGTGTCCTCGTCGTCCTCGGAGGCCGCCAGCTCGTACAGGACGGAGATGTCGTCCAGGCGCTGCCCCAGCGACTCGATCCTGTTGACCTCGCCCTGGAGGTAGGAGAGCCTGCTGGTGACCTTCTGCGCGCGGTCCTGGTCGTTCCACAGGTCGGGGGCGGCGGCCTGGTCCTCCAGCTCCTCGATCTGCTTGCGCATCGCGCCGAGGTCGAGCACGTCCTGGATGCTTTTCAGCGTCCCGCTAAGCTCGTTGATCTGTTCTGCCGGATCGATGAGTGCCACGTCTGTAAAGGGTACGCGACCCCCGGCCCCCATCGTGTACGGCCCGCTGCGTCACCATGGCTAGCATGGCCCGCATCGGGAGCGGCGGGGATCATCGGAAGGCGCGGGAGGTGGACGTGCGCGGACACGGGCGGCGGGGTGTGCTCGCCCTCGCGCTGGCGTCGGCCGTCGTGGCGGGGGGCGCCGCGTGCTCCGGTTCCGGCGAGGCCCGGCCCGGGCCGAGCCGGGCGGCGGGCGTGGCCACCGCCACGGCCGGCCCCACCGGCACGCCCCGTCCCGCCCCCCGGGTGACGCTCGCCGAGGCGGCCAGGGCGGTGGCGGGCGTGCTGGGCGCCGACGGCGTGCTGGGGGCGGCCACACCGCGCCTGGACGCCGAGCAGAGGCTGCTGCTGGCCCAGACCCGCGACGGGCAGGAGGCCCTCACCCTGGCGGCCTTCAACGGCTCGGCCGGAAGGCTCCCCCGCCACACCTGGGGCACCCCGAGCCTGCTGGTCCCGCGCGAGCAGAGCGGCCCGGCGTGGTTCGCCGCGACGGTGGAGCGCACCGACGCCTCCGGCGGGACCAGGACCGCCGTGCTCACGCTGGTCCGCCACGACCGGGAGAACTGGCAGCTCAGCTCGACCTCGCTGCTGGAGGTGGGCGCCCCCCCGCCGCAGGTCGCCAGGGACGCCGAGGGGTACGCGACCGCCCTGGACCCGCAGGACACGACCGTGGTGATCAGCCCCCGGCTGATGGCCCCGCTGCACGCGACCTCCGCCGAGGAGGGCGAGCGCGGGTTCACGGCGGGCCTGATCGAGAAGGGCCCGCACACCACCGGCTTCGCCGACGAGATCGCCAGAAGGACCAGGATCGAGAAGACCGCCTGCCTGAGCTACGACTCGATCTTCGCCGCGAGCAACTACCCGGTGCACGCGCTGCGCACCGCCGACGGCGGCGCGCTGGTCCTGTACTCCCTGATCAGGACCACCACCAGGATCGTCAGGGTCGATCCTTGCGGGTCGGACACCCCGGTCCCGCCCGAGGCCAGGGAACTGACCACGGCGAGGTTCATCCGCGACGAGCTGCGCATGGTGGAGACGCAGCAGTACGTGACCACGGTCCCGGCCAGGAACAGCGGCCGGGCGGCCAGGGTCATCGGCTACCTCGGCGGTCTCACCAAGGTGACCGGGAACTGACCCCGCCCGACCCGACCCGGCCCGACCGGGCCGGGCAGGGCCGGGCGGGGGCCCGGGGGGGGGGGGGGGGGCCCGGGTGTGGGGGGGGGGGGGGGGTTAACAGGGGGGGGGGGGATCGAAAAGCGAACGAAAAGGGCGGGGAGGGGGAAGGGTTTTTTTTTCTCAC
>NZ_JBVJIA010000024.1:80149-100091 GCF_055586505.1 Streptosporangium sp. NPDC050148
CACCCAGCCCCCCCCCCCCCCCCCCCCCCCCCCCCCCCCCCCCCCCCCGCCCCCCGCCCCCCCCCCCCCCCGGGCCCGCCGGTGCCGTCAGGCCCCGGCGTGCGGCAGGTTGATGGTGGCCACCAGGGTGCGGATCGCACGCAGCGCCACCGACAGGGTCGCCAGGTCGAAGGTGTCGCTCTCCCAGATCTCCGACAGGGTCTGCCGGGCCCGCGCGACCGCCGCCGAGTTGGCCTCGGTCCAGCGCGCCAGGCGCTCCTCCGGCGACAGCCCCGGCGTGCTGTGCGTCACGACGTCGTGGGTGAGCGCCGCGTGCGCGGCGTACAGGTCGTCGCGGAGCGCGGCCCGCGCCATCGAGTTCCAGCGGCTGTCCCTGGGCAGCGCGACCACCCGCTCGCGCAGCCGGGCCAGCTGGAGCCGGTCGGCGAGGTCGAAGTAGACCTCGGCGACGTCGTGCACCGGGCGGCCGGTCCGCGAGGCCACCTCGACCAGGTCGAACGTGGAGTAGGCGGGCACCATCGCGGCCACCCGCTCGGCCAGGTCCGCCGGGACGCCCCGGGCGACGAAGCCGTCGCGCCGCTCCTCGAACGCCGACAGGTCCGACCCGGTCAGCAGCTTGGGCAGGTGCGGCAGCAGGCCGTTCATGCCCTTGGCGAAGAAGCCGACGGTGGAGGCCAGGTCCAGCGGCGGGCGCCGGTTGCCCAGCAGCCACCGGGTGCCCCGCTCGACGAGCTTGCGCGCCTCTAGCTCCATCGCGATCTGCGTGGCGGTGTCGACCCTGTTGTCCAGCTCCTCGATCCGGCGCCACAGGCTCGGCATGTCGAAGACCTCGCGGGTGACCAGGTAGGCGCGGGCGATGTCCGGGCTGGAGGCCCCGCTCTCCTCGCCCAGCCGGAACATGAAGGTGGTCCCGCTGGAGTTGACCAGGTCGTTCACCACGCCGGTGGTGATGATCTCCCTGCGCAGCGGGTGGGAGTCCATGTAGGTGCGCAGCCGGTCGCGCAGCGCCGAGGGGAAGTAGGAGACCAGCCAGGAGGCCAGGTAGGGGTCGTCGGGCAGGTCCGAGGCGAGGATCTCGGCGTCGGTGACCAGCTTGGTGTAGGCCAGCAGCACCGAGAACTCCGGCGCGGTCAGCCCGAGCCGGGCCTGGCGCCGCTCGGCGAGCATCTTGTCCGACGGCAGGGCCTCCAGCTCCCGGTTGAGCAGCCCGGCCCGCTCCAGCCTGCGCAGCTGGCGGGCGTGGATGTGCAGCATCTCGGGGGCCTGGGCGCGGGCCGCGGCCAGCACCACGTTCTGGTCGTAGTTGTCGCGCAGGACGAGCCCGGCCACCTCGTCGGTCATGTCGAGGAAGAGCTGGTTGCGCTCGGAGTCGGTGAGCTCGCCGTCGCGGACCGCCCGGTCCAGCAGGATCTTGATGTTCACCTCGTGGTCGGAGGTGTCCACCCCGGCGGAGTTGTCGATGAAGTCGGTGTTGACCAGCCCGCCGCCCCGCGCGAACTCGATCCTGGCCGGCTGGGTGAAGCCCAGGTTGCCGCCCTCGCCGATCACCTTGCAGCGCAGCTCGGCCGCGGTGATCCGCAGGCCGTCGTTGGCCTTGTCGCCGACGTCGGCGTTGGACTCGGTGGAGGCGCGGACGTAGGTGCCGATGCCGCCGTTCCACAGCAGGTCGACCGGGGCCCGCAGGATCGCGCTGATCAGGTCGGCCGGGGCCAGCGACGTCACCTCGCCGTCGATGCCGAGCGCGGCGCGCATCTGCGGCGAGACCGGGATCGACTTGGCCGTACGGGGCCAGACGCCGCCGCCCGCGGAGATGAGCGAGGCGTCGTAGTCCGCCCAGGAACTGCGCGGCAGCGCGAACAGCCGGGAACGCTCGGCGTGGCCGCGGGCGGCGTCGGGGTCGGGGTCGACGAAGACGTGCCGGTGGTCGAAGGCGGCGACCAGCCGGATGTGCTCCGACAGCAGCATGCCGTTGCCGAACACGTCTCCGGACATGTCGCCGATGCCGGCCACGGTGAAGTCGGTGGTCTGCACGTCCACGCCGATCGTGCGGAAGTGGTACTTGACCGACTCCCAGGCACCCCGCGCGGTGATGCCCATGGCCTTGTGGTCGTAGCCGATCGAACCGCCCGAGGCGAAGGCGTCGCCGAGCCAGAAGCCGTACTCCTTGGCCACGCCGTTGGCGATGTCGGAGAACGTCGCGGTGCCCTTGTCGGCGGCGACCACCAGGTAGGTGTCGTCCTCGTCGTGCCTGACCACGTCGGCGGGCGGGACCACCGCGCCGTCGACGAGGTTGTCGGTGATGTCGAGCAGGCCGCAGATGAACATCCGGTAGCAGGCGATGCCCTCGACCAGCACGTCCTCGCGCGAGCCGGACCTGGGCGGGTTCTTCACCACGAAGCCGCCCTTGGAGCCGGTGGGGACGATGACGGTGTTCTTCACCATCTGCGCCTTCACCAGCCCGAGCACCTCGGTGCGGAAGTCCTCCATCCGGTCCGACCAGCGCAGCCCGCCGCGCGCGACCTTGCCGAAGCGCAGGTGCACGCCCTCGACCCGGGGCGAGTAGACGAACACCTCGAACCTCGGCCGGGGCAGCGGCAGCGCGCTGATCGACGGCGAGTCGAACTTCAGGCTGACGTACGGCTTGCGGGCGCCGTCGGCCGTCTGGAAGTAGTTGGTCCGGAGCGTGGCCCCGATCATCTCCACGTAGGTCCGCAGGATCCGGTCCTCGTCCAGGGAGGCCACGTCGTCCAGGGCGGCGAGGATCTCCTCGCGCAGCGCCTCGGCCAGGTCCGCGCGGACCTCGGCCGGGCGGCGGGGGTTGAGCCTGGCGTCGAACAGCCGGACCAGCAGGCGGGCGATCCGCACGTTGCCGGTCAGCACCCGCTCGATGTACTCCTGGCTGAACGCGGTGCCGGCCTGGCGCAGGTACCTGGCGTAGACCCGCAGGATCTCGGCCTGCTCCCAGGTCAGCCCGGCGGCCAGGACGAGCCCGTTGAAGCCGTCGCTCTCCACCCGCCCGGCCCACAGGGCGCCGAACGCGTCCTGGAAGAGCCGCTTGAACTCGTCCCTGTCCACCTCGGGCGAGGGCGTGTGGCGCAGGCCGAAGTCGTAGATCCAGGCGTCCTTGGTGGCCGGGTCGTTGTCCCGGTCGATCGCGTACGGCCGCTCGTCGACCACCTCCACGCCCATCCGCTGCAGCAGCGGCAGCACGTGCGACAGGGAGACCGGCGCGCCGATGCGGTAGACCTTGAAGCGGCGGTCCCCCTCGGAGGCGTCGTAGGGCTCGTACAGGTTCATCCCGATCTCGTCGCCGGAGGCGGCCAGCTCCTCCAGGCGGCGCAGGTCGGCGACCGCGGTCCGGGGCGGGAAGTCGGCCTTGTAGCCCTCGGGGAAGGCCGCGGCGTAGCGGCGGGTCAGCGCGGGCGCGTCCTGCTCGGGGCAGAGCTCGGCGATCGCGGTGGCCAGGTCGTCCTCCCAGGACTTCGTGGCCTCGGCCAGCCTGGCCTCCAGCTCCTCGACGTTCACCGCGTCCAGTGCCAGCGGCCTGCCGCGCTCGCCGCGCACCACCACGTGCAGCCTGGCCAGGGCCGACTCGCCGATCATGGCGCTGTAGTCGAAGGAGGTGCCGCCCAGTGCCCGGAGCAGGATCTCCTGCATCTTGAGGCGGATCTTGGTGGTGTAGCGGTCGCGCGGCAGGTAGACCAGGCAGGAGATGTAACGGCCGTAGTCGTCCGGGCGCAGGAAGAGCTTGACCTGCTTGCGCTCGCGGAGCCGCAGGACGCCCAGCGCGATCGGCAGCAGCTGCTCCACCGAGGTCTGGAAGAGCTCGTCGCGGGGGAAGGTCTCCAGGATCTCGATGAGGTCCTTGCCGTCGTGGCTGTCGGCGTCCAGGCCGGCGAGCACGAGCACCTCGGCCAGCTTGCGCCGCAGCACCGGCACCCGCGAGATGGACTCGTTGTAGGCCACGTGGGTGAACAGGCCCAGGAAGCGCCGCTCGCCGACGACCTCGCCGGAGGCGTCGAAGAGCTTCACGCCGACGTAGTCGAGGTAGGCCGGGCGGTGGACGGTGGCGCGGGTGTTGGCCTTGGTGATGATCAGCATCTGCTGTTTCTCGCGGGCCTTGGCGCGCAGCTCCGGCGGGAGCGCGGCGAAGCTTCCGGAGTCGGTGCTGTCGTGGCGGAGGATGCCCAGCCCGGTCCCGGGCAGCGGGTGCAGCCTGTCGCCGCCCTCGCTCTCCTCCAGGCGGTACTCGCGGTAGCCGAGGAAGGTGAAGTGCCCGTCGGCCAGCCAGCGCATCAGCTCCAGGCTGTCCTCCACGCCCGCCGGGTCCAGGGGCGGCGGGTGGGCCTCGACGTCCTCGGCGGTGCGCAGCGCGATGGCCCGCATCTTGGTGAAGTCCTCGACGGCGTTGCGCACGTCCTCCAGGACGCGCTGCAGGTCGGTCTCGATCCGCCTGAGGACCTCGGGGTCGGACTGCCTGTCGATCTCCAGGCGCATCCAGGACTCGGCGAGCACCTGCCCGGTGACGTCCTGCCGGTCGCCGTCCAGCAGCGTGCCGGTCATGTCCCTGCGCACCCGCATCTGCGGGTGGACGACCAGGTGGACGGCGATGCCGTGGCGGTCGAGCTCCATCGTCACCGAGTCGACGAGGAAGGGCATGTCGTCGGTGACGATCTCCACCACGGAGATGTCGGCGTCGCGGCCGTGCTCGCCCGGCTCCGGCGTGGAGGCGCGCACCAGGGCGCGTCCCTGGGGGCGCGTCGCGGCGAGCCGCCGCTGGGCCAGCGCCGGCCCGTACACCTCGGCCGGCTCGCGGCCGAGCAGGTCCTCCGGGGCGACATGCCGGTAGTAGCGCCGCAGGAAGGCGAGCACCTCCTCCACGCTCGCGTGGTCGCTGCCCGGGGTGCGCGCGCACGTCTCGGCGGCACTCCTCAGCAGCTCGTCCTTGGCCTCGTCGAGCGGCATGTCGCTCTCACTCCTTTGTGAGGGATTTTGCATGTTCTGATGGGAATCCATGACCGGACTCATGGTGCCCGTCCCGGAGAAGGTGATGCCGTCGCGCGCATCGGGCGGGCCGCGACGTCCACGTCGGGCCGCGTGTCGGACGTGCCGAACGCTTCCGGCGTTCCTGATTCATCTGGTGTTTCCGGACTTTCGAGCCCTGCCGGCCTCGTGAGCCCTGCCGGGTTCTCAAGACCTGTGGGCCTCGTGAGCCCTGCCGGGTTCCCAAGCCCTGCGGGCCTGTTGAGCCCTGCCGGCCCGTCGAGCCTTGCCGGGCCGCCGGGCGTTCCCGGATCTTCGGGCACCGGGACGCGGGGCGCCCGGTGCGGGGTGACCGCTCCGTCGTGGAGGGCCGGCGGGTTCACGGCCGGCCGCCGCGGTTCGTCGTCGGAAACGTCGGTAACGTCGGAAAGGTAGGAAACGCGGGAAACGCGGGAAACACGGTTCGTGGCCACGGCCTGCGGAGAACGGCGGGTCCTCCGGTCGGACAGGGCCGGTCCCTCCCGCGAGACCGCGGTACGGCGATCATCCCACAGGGTCGGTCCGGAGAGGTCGTGGCGCAGCCGGGCGAGTCCGGTCTCGCCCGCGGCCTGTCGCCCGGCGGGCCGGACCTCGCGGTCCGTGCTCCGCCCATCGGGCATGGCCCGCGGCACGGCACCTCCAGTGGCCGTCAGTCCCGGTCCTCGTTGACCGGAATGCACCACCGTCCCTGATACCACCCGAAAACCAATGAAACGTCAATGTGACGTCCGGTCGTCGTCCCGCGAGTTGGAGCGGTCCCGTCGCAGTGCGTCGAGCGGGCCGGGAACCTCGCTCAGCTCCCGGAGCTCGATCTGGCACTCCTCGCACTCCATGAGATGGCGTTCGAAGGCCTCGTGGTCCTCGTCGTCGAGCACACCGAGGGCGTACGCCGCCACGTCATGATGCGGGGAGGGCAACATCAGCTCGCGACACCTCTCTCCTTCAGGACCTTGCGGAGAGCTCGGATCCCGTAGTAGAGCCGAGACTTGACCGTACCCGGCGGAATTCCGAGGATCTCCGCCGCTTCGTTAATCGTACGGTCCTGTAGGTACGTCTGCTCGATGACTTCGCGGTGTTCTGGTGACAATTCACGGAGCGCCTCGGCGACGATCATCGCCTCGAGCGCGCGATCCGCCCCGTCGGGGACCGGTACGGCGTTGGCGTCGGCCGGTTCGACCTCCTGTGGTCTCGTCCCTCGCCTGCGACGACCGTCGATGACGATACGGCGGGCGACGGTGAGGAGCCAGGCCCACAACAGGCCGGGCTCTCGTTGCAACCTCCCTGCGTTACGCCAGGCGCGGACGAGCGTCTCCTGGACGACGTCCTCCGCCCACTGCAGGTCGTTGCCTGTGGCCTTGCGAACATGCCGGAGCAGTGGGACACCGAACTCCCGGTACAAGTCCTCTACCAGGACGACATCGGTGTCCGTGCTCTCGAAACGACTGTCGAGTTGACGACGCACGGGCACATCTTTACACCTTCGTTATGCGTCACGTCTGCAACTCGCACAACTCCAGTCATTTCTAACTATCTCATCACTTCCTGTGAACCACCCCGGCGAGCGCCGCGTACCTCCCACCAAGTGCGCCCGCACCGGCGGGCCTCGGGGAAAGGAAACGGCATGGCAGAGCGGCACATCCCGTGGCCGGTCGGACCCGTCCTCCTCCTTGCGCGTTCGGCCCGGCCCGGGCGGAACGGCACGTCGGCCACCACGCCGGACGCCGGGACGGCCCCGGTGACGGCCGTCATCTGAGAGCGGAAGCCGGGTCATGTTCAGATCACTGTTCCGCCGCTTCAAGAACGGCGAACCCCTGCTGTTCGGGGTCTTCATCGCGGTCGCCGCGGTGGCGGTCGTCCTGATCACGCCGCCCGGCGGCTCCCCCTCCCTGGCTACCGAGGGCTGGACCCAGACCCCGCAGGGGCCCCTGGGTCCGGCCGACCGCGATCTGCTGATCAAGGTCAGGCAGGCCGGGCTCTGGGAGATCCCCAGCGGCCAGCAGGCCCAGCAGCGGGCCGCGAGCAAACGGGTCAAGGAGGTGGGCATGCACCTGATGACCGACCACCTCAAGCTCGACGAGGAGGTGCGCGCCCTCGCCGCCAAGCTGAACGTGACGCTGCCCAGCCAGGCCAGCGCCGACCAGCAGAAGTGGATGGCGCAACTCGCGGCCGTCCCGGCCGGCGCCGAGTACGACCTGCTCTTCGCCGACCTGCTGCGCAAGGCCCACGGAAAGGTCTTCACGGTGGTCGCCGCGGTACGCGCCGGCACCCGCAACGACCTGGTCCGGGCATTCGCCCAGCGGGCCGTGGATGTGGTCATGAAGCACATGACCCTGCTGGAGAGCACCGGGCTCGTCGACTACTCGGCCCTGCCCGAGCCCCCGGTGCCCTCGCCGCCGCCGCCCGTCGCGGCCGCTCTCGACACACCTGTGAGGAGAGAACACGCTTGAAACGCATGAAACGCTCGCTCGTCTCCCTGTCGGCGCTGGCACTCGCCGCCGGCACGCTCACCACCGTCACGTTCACGGTGGCGAGCACGCCCCCCGCCTACGGTGACCACTGCGACCCCGCCGAGCAGGCCCAGAACCAGCAGAACCGGCAGAACCGCCAGGGGCAGCAGGACGCGCCGGCCGAGAACCCGCCCGCGCAGCAGGACCAGAACCAGCCACCTCAGGACCAGCAGGGCCAGAACCAGCAGGGCCAGGACCAGCAGGGCCAGGACCAGGAGCAGGCGCCCCCCGCGCAGGACCCCCCTGCCGAGAACCCGCCGGCCCAGGACCGGCCCGCGCAGGACCAGCAGGGCCAGGACCAGCAGGGGGCCGACGTGCCTCCCCCGGCCGGAGCCGCCGTCCCGGCGTCCCCCACCGAGCCGCCCGCCCCCGAACCGGACGGCGACCAGCAGGGCCAGGGCCAGGACCAGGACCAGGACCAGCAGGGCGTGCAGGAGCAGGACCAGCGCCGGAACCAGGACACCTCCCGCCGTCGGCCCACGAGGTCGCCGAGCCCGGCCCCCACCGACGCACCGCCCGCCGAGACGCCCGCCCCCACCGAGAGCCCCGCGCCGGGCGGGGACGAGGAGGAGTGCGCCGACCTCGGCCCGTTCCCCGAGGACTTCATCGACATCCGGCAGGTCCAGCGCAACGTCCAGGAGCCCCGGACGCGGCGCGGCGGCTCGCGCGGCACCTTCACCTCCCGCTGCGGCACGAACGGCAACGGCCACCGCAACCCCGACAACTTCATCGTGGCCCCCGGCGTCAGCAACGGCGCCCACCACATCCACGACTACGTCGGCAACCTGTCGACCGACGCGTTCAGCACCGACCAGTCGCTCGCGGCCGCGGGCACCACGTGCGCCTTCGGGGACCGCTCGACGTACTTCTGGCCGGTCCTGCGCGACCGCACCTCCGACGCCAACGCCGACGACCCCGACGGCAACGTGGGCACCATCATGCGGGCCCGTCAGGTGAACCTGCAGTTCCGCGGCAACCCGGTCTCCAGGGTGACCGCCATGCCGCGCTTCATCAGGATCCTCACCGGTGACGCCAAGGCCGCCACGAACGGCGGCGCCAACGCCCTGGCCAAGTGGAGCTGCACCGGCTTCACCGACCGGATCACCACCAAGTACCCGCTCTGCCCCCGCGGCAGCCAGCTCGTGCGGATCCTGGACTTCCCCAGCTGCTGGGACGGCCAGAACAACGACAGCGCCAACCACCGCACGCACGTGCTCTTCCCCGACGCGGGCGGCAACTGCCCGTCCGGCACCCGGGCGATCCCGCAGCTGCGGATGACCCTGGTCTACTCCACGCCGCGCACCCCGTCCTTCGCGCTGGACGCCTTCCCCGAGCAGCGCCACAATCCCGTCACCGACCACGCCGACTTCGCGAACGTGATGCCCGAGCGGCTCATGAGGTTCGCAGTCGACTGCATCAACCGGGGCCGTCGCTGCTGACGCCCCCGCCCGGGACCGCCGCTCCCCGTCCTCGCGCCTCTTCCACGATCCCGCGAGGACGGGGAGCGGCATCCGCGGTATGGGGGTCCTTCCCCTTGCACGTACACGCCGTCGAGCCGCTTCGCAGACAGGAGCAATAGGTGGGTAACAGACGGACTCCGCGACACACCCGGTCGGAGGCCGGAATACGCCTCGACGAGAGGCCCTCCAGGATCGGTCTCGGTGTCGCGATCACGGTCTCCGTGGTCGGCCTTCTCATGCTCGGGCGGACCGCGCCCGGCATGCAGGCCGCCGCCACGGTCCGCGGAGTCTTCTCGTTCTTCTCGGGCGTGATCGCCCTGGTGTCGCTCACCACGACCGTGGCGCTCGGCCTGCTCTCGGCCGACCGGATCGTGCTTCCCGTCATCGGCAGGATCCGCTCCCAGCTCGCCCATCGGGCCGCGGCCATGCTCGGCATGGGTTTCCTCGCCCTGCACGTCATCATGAAGATCATCGAAAGCAGGACCTCTCTCGCGTCCGTCGTGCTGCCGCTGGGTGTGAGCGGCCAGAGCCTCTACGTCGGCTTCGGGGCCGTCGCCTCCGACCTGATGATCCTGGTCTTCCTCACCGGCGTCGCCCGGGCCAGGTTCGCCGACAACCGCAGGCCGTGGATGTGGCGGCTGCTGCACGGCTCGGCCTACCTGGCGTGGCCGCTGTCGGTGCTGCACGGCCTCACCGCGGGCCGCCGTCCCGCCGAGTGGGTGACCTGGAGCTACGTGGTCTGCCTGGTCGCGGTGGGAGCGGCCCTGCTGATCCGGGTGATCTCCGAGCTGCAGCCCAGGGAGATCCCGGTGCGCGAGGAGATCGTGGTGGAGCCGCCCGCCGTCGCGGAGCTGACCCCGCCCACGAGCATCGTCGGCCGTATCCCGCGCCAGGCGCGCGAGGACCCGCCGGAACTCCGTCGCGTCGGAGGCGTCGGGTGACGACCTCCCCCACGGCCGGACCCCAGCGTCTCTCCACCGGAGGTGTTCGATGATCACTTTGACCAAGAGGAACACGACGACCGTGACGCCCCTGACGGGGCTGACCGGCATGACGGGCCCGGCGGCCTCGGCCGCCTCGGCCGACCCGGCGCCGCCGATGATCCCCTACCGCGTCCCTCCCGTCCGGCAGCTCGGACCGGCCCGGCTGACGGCCGGGCTGGAGGACTGCCGCAGGATGGACCTGGCGGCCCACCGCGACATGCACGGCACCGCGCCGGCGATGAGCGGCGAGGACCTGGCCTCGCTGGCCGACGAGGTGGACATGCGCGGCCGGGGCGGCGCGGCGTTCCCCTTCGCCCGCAAGCTCCGCGCGGTGATGGGCAAGAAGGCCGACAAGATCGTCCTGGTCAACGCGGCCGAGGGCGAACCGGCGAGCAGCAAGGACACCATGCTGCTCACCCGGACCCCGCACCTGGTCATCGAGGGCGCCCTGCTCGCGGCGAACGCGATCGGCGCCAAGCAGGTGGTGATCGCCACCGTCGCGGGCGGCATGGGCCACGCGTCGGTGTCCGCCGCGGTCGAGGAGCGCGGCATCGGCCACCAGGTCCGGGTCGCGGGCATCGTCGAGCGGTTCATCTCCGGCGAGGGCGGCGCCCTGGTCCGGTCGGTGAACGGGCAGATCGGGGAGCCGCCGGGCCGCAAGGTCAGGGCCGTGGAGAGCGGTGTCAACGGCCTGCCCACGCTGCTGTCCAACGCCGAGACCTACGCCCAGCTCGCCGTCCTGGCCACCCTGGGCGCGGAGCGCTACGCCGACGTCGGCACCGCGCGCGAGCCCGGGACGGTCCTGCTCACCGTCGGCGGGTCGGCCAAGGCACCGGCCGTCGTCGAGGTCGCGACCGGCACCCCGCTGTACGCCGTCCTGGACGCCTGCAAGGCCACCACCGGCGACGGCGTGCTGGTCGGCGGGTACCACGGCGCGTGGCTGTCCGCGGACGCCGCGGCCGTGGCGACCGTCTCCCGCCAGGGCATCGCCGAGGCGGGCGGCCAGCTCGGCGCCGGGATCATCGTGCCGCTCGGCGGGGAGACCTGCCCGATCGGCGAGACGGTCAGGGTCGCCCGCTACCTGGCCGCGCAGTCCTCGGGCCAGTGCGGCCCGTGCCGCCTGGGCCTGCCGGACGTGGCGCAGTCGCTGGCCGAGGTCATGGCCGGGTCGGCCACGGCCCTGGACGAGCTGCGGGTCAGGGCGGCGGGGGTCAAGGGCAGGGGCGCCTGCTTCCACCCCGACGGGACCTCCCGGTTCGTGCTCTCGGCCCTGGACGCCTTCCCCGACGACATCGAGGAGCACCTGCTGCACGGCACCTGCGGGCGCCCGGTGCACGGGGTGCTCCCGCTGCCGCCGCAGGAGAACGAGCCGGAGGTGAGGCTGACCGTGGACTGGACCCGCTGCCAGGGCCACGGCCTGTGCGCCCAGCTCGCCCCCGACCTGGTCCACCTCGACGAGCACGGCTACCCGGTGTTCGGCCGGGACACCGTGCCCGCCCAGTTCCGGCGGATGGCGCGCAGGGCCGTCGAGATGTGCCCGGCGCTGGCGCTGCGCGTGGCACAGGGGGTGTGAACCACCCCCGCCGGGACGTCCGGACGCCCCGAAGGAAGCACCGGGATCACCCGCCGACCCGGGACGGCCGGGCGACCCGCCGGGGACATCGGGCGAAGGGTGATGCGAATGTGGCCAACCGGATCGGCGGATCGGTCGTCCTATCGAGCAGTTGACACGGACCCTCGGGGAGAACGACATGCGGATCCCTCCGGACAGGCGGGCGTTCCTGCGGACCGGCGGCCTGGCCGCCCTCGCCTTCGGCACCGGGCTCGGCACCTCGGGCACACCCGCCCCGGGCGCGGGCGGCACGTCCGGTGGAGCCGCCGGTCCGCATCGGGGAGCCGGCGGCACGCCCGGCCGCGCCTCGACGCGGACCGGCGGCGCGCCGCGGCCCGCGGACTGGCGGGCGCTGGCCGAAGGGCTGGAGGGCTCGCTCGTCCGGCCGGGCGACGCCACGTACGACAGGGCGCGGCGGCTGTTCAACCCCGCCTTCGACGCGGTACGGCCCGCGGGCGTCGCCTACTGCGCCGACCCGTCCGACGTCGCCGAGTGCGTCGGGTTCGCGCGGCGGCTGAACGTGCCGCTGGCCGTGCGGTCCGGCGGGCACTCCTACGCCGGCTGGTCCACCGGGACCGGCCTGGTCGTGGACGTCTCCCGGTTGAACACGGTGCGCCACGCCTCCGGACGGGCCACCGTCGGTGCGGGTGCCAGGCTCGTCGACGTCTACGACAGGCTGGCCGCGAGCGGGGTGAGCGTCCCCGCCGGGACCTGCGCCACGGTCGGGGTGAGCGGGCTGGCCCTGGGCGGCGGGATCGGGGTCGTCTCCAGGAGGTACGGCCTGACCTGTGACGTGATGGAGTCGGTCCGGATCGCCACCGCCGACGGGCGGCTGCTGACCTGCGACGCGGACCACCACCCCGACCTGTACTGGGCCTCGCGCGGCGGCGGGGGCGGCAACCTGGGGGTGGCCGTCTCCTTCGAGTTCCGCACCCACCCGGCCCGCGAGGTCACCGTGTTCTTCCTGCACTGGCCGTGGTCGAGGGCGGTCCGGGCGCTGCGCGCCTGGCAGGCGTGGGCGCCCTCGGCACCGGACGCGATGTGGTCGGGCATGCACCTCAGCCGCGACGGTGGCATGGACGTGCAGGTCGTCGGCCTCTACCTGGGCGGCAGGGACGGCTGCGAGCGGCTGCTCGACCGGCTGGCCGACGCGGCCGGCTCACCGTCGTCCAGTCTCGTCCGCCGGACCTCCTACCGGCAGGCCATGCTGACCATGGCGGGCTGCGGGTCGCTCTCGGTCAGCCAGTGCCACCTGGGCGGATCGCTGCCGGGGCAGACCCGGGGCGGGCGGCTGTCGCGGGACAGGTTCTCGGCCGCGTCGCACATGGCCTACCGGCCGCTCTCGGAGGGCGGGGCCAGGACGCTGGTCGCCCAGGTCGCCCGCGCCGGTGAGCACACCGTGCTGCTGGACGCCCTGGGCGGCGCCGTCGCCCGGGTCCGCCCCGACGCCACGGCCTTCCCGCACCGGGCCGCCCTCTACAGCGTGCAGTACTACGCCCACCGCGCCGGGGCCGCGACCTGGACCAGGACCGCGCGGGCGGCGATGCGGCCCCACTTCGGCGACCACGCCTACGTCAACTACGTCGACGCGGGCCTTTCCGGCTGGCGCTCGGCCTACTACGGGCCCAACGCCGCCCGCCTGGCCCGCGTCAAGGCCGCCTACGACCCCGGCCGCCTGTTCCGCCTGCCCCAGGGCATCTGACCGGGGCCCGGGGGCCGGGGTTCCCGGAAAGGGTTCACCCCTCGGACGGCAGGAAGTGCGACAGCACCTCGGGGTTGGCCATGGCGTCGAGGTTCGCGGCCTTCTCCGGGGGGACGCCGAGCAGGATCTTGCGGACGGGCACCTCCAGCTTCTTGCCGCTGAGGGTGCGCGGGATGCCGGGAACCTCGACGATCTCGTTCGGCACGTGGCGCGGGGAGAGCGCCTCCTTCAGTTCCCTGCGCAGGCGCAGGACGAGTTCGTCGCTCAGGACGGCGCCTTCGGTCATGGTCACGTACAGCAGCAGGCGCCCCTCCTGGCCGAGCTGCCCGGTGTCGATCACCAGGCTGTCGGCGATCTCCTCGAAGCGCTCGACCACGCGGTAGAACTCGCTGGTGCCCATCCGCACCCCGCCCCGGTTCAGGGTCGAGTCGGACCGGCCGTAGATGACGCAGCCCCCGTCGGGAAGGACCTTGATCCAGTCACCGTGCCGCCAGACGCCCGGATACTCGGAGAAGTAGCTGTCCCGGTAGCGCGACCCGTCGGGGTCGTTCCAGAACATCACCGGCATCGACGGCATCGGCAGGGTCAGCACCAGCTCGCCGACCTCCCCGACCACCGGCTTGCCCGACGGGTCGAAGGACTCGACCCTCGCCCCCAGGCAGCGGCAGGGGATCACGCCTGCCCGTACCGGGAGCAGCGGGACGGCTCCCACGAAACCGGTGCACACGTCGGTGCCCCCGGAGAACGAGCCGAGCTGGACCTCGGGGAGCGCGTCGTGCACCCACGCGAAGCCCTCGGGCGGCAGCGGCGAGCCCGTGGAGCCGAGCCCCCGCAGCCGGTCCAGGCCCGACGGCCGCAGACCGGCCTTCATGGACGCGATCATGTACGGTGCGCCCGTGCCGAAGTAGGTGACCCCCTCCTCCGCGGCCAGCCGCCAGAGCGCGTCGGTCCCCGGATGGGTCGCCGACCCGTCGTAGAGCACCACCGTCGAGCCGACCAGCAGGCCGCCGATGAGGTAGTTCCACATCATCCAGCCGGTGGTGGTGTACCAGAAGAAGACGTCGTCCTCGCCCAGGTCCTGGTGGAAGGAGAGGGCCTTGAGGTGTTCGAGCACCACGCCGCCGTGGCCGTGCACGATCGGCTTGGGCAGCCCGGTGGTGCCCGAGGAGTAGACGATCCAGAGCGGGTGACCGAACGGCACCGGCTCGAACGCGAGCGGCGCCGTGTCCGCGCGCAGCGCGGCCCAGTCCAGGGTACGGGTCCCGGAGCCGGCCTCCGGGACGTCGTCCGGGGGGGCGGGGGTGCTCGTGGACGGGACGCGTACCCGTGCCACCAGGGTGGGCAGCCGGGCGGCGATGTCCTCCACGACGGCGCCGCGGTCGTAGTGCCTGCCGTTGTAGTCGTAGCCGTCGACCGCGAGGAGCACCTTCGGCTCGATCTGGGTGAAGCGGTCGATCACGCTGGGCGCGCCGAAGTCGGGCGAGCAGGAGGACCAGATCGCCCCCAGGGAGGCGGTGGCCAGGAAGGCGACCAGGGTCTCGGGGATGTTCGGCAGGTAGGCCGCGACCCGGTCACCGCGCCCGACGCCCAGCGCGGCCAGGCCCGCGCGGACCCGCGCCACCTCCTCGGCCAGCTCGCCCAGGGTGAGCTCCCGCCGCCCGCCCGCCTCGTCACGGAAGATCACCGCGAGCCGTTCCGGCTCGGTCGCGGCCCTGCGCAGCGCGTTGGCCGCGTAGTTCAGCGTCGATCCGCCGAACCACTCCGCCCCGGGCATCTCCCCCGACAGGACCGGCCCGTGGCCGCGCTCCCCCACGACCTTGAAGTAGTCCCAGATCGACGTCCAGAACTCGGCCGGCGCCTCCACCGACCACAGCCACAGCGCCTCGTAGTCGGCGCTGCGGCCCAGCCATCGCATGTAGCGGGTGATCCTGGCGTTCTTCACGACCTCCGGGGACGGCTCCCAGAGCAGCGCACCTTCCTCAACCATGCCCCCATCCTCTCGGCGCCCCACCCGAATGTCATCCCCCGGGTCCACACAGCGCGCACCCGGAGCGTGTGGGAGGCCCACGTAGGAGAGTCCGGCCAGGTCAGCGGCCCGCGGGGAAACGGCCGGCGCCGCGGGCCGGAGAGGTGAGGCTCGCGACGGCGGCGACGACCTCGGAGGAGTTGGAGAGGTCGGGCAGGACCACGTCGGCCCCGGCCTCGTGCAGCTCGGCCGGGAGGGACCTGCCCGAGGCCACGCCGATCATCGAGGCCCCGGCGATCCTGGCCGCCTGGACGTCCCTGGCCGAGTCGCCGATCAGCACGGTGTTGCGCCCGTCGAAGACCGTCCCGTGCCGGCGACCGGCACGGCCCTGCGCGACCTGCAGCAGCGTGGCCTTGGGATAGACCTCCTCGCCGTAACCGCCGATCTCGATGTCGACGTACCTGTCGAGGCCGAACGCGGCCAGCTTGTGCGCGGCGTTGCTCTTGATCGTTCCGGTGAGCACCGACTGGACCACTCCGTCGAGCCTCGCCACCGCCTTGAGCGCGTCGCGGGCCCCGGCCATCATCCTGCCCTCCTCGGCCAGGCGCCTGCGCCGGGCTCCGAAGGCCGCGGCCAGCGCGTCGAGGAACCTGGGCAGGTGCTCGTCGCTCGCGACGATCCCGTTGATGGCGAGCATCTCGAAGACGATCTCCGAGTCCGGGCGGCCGTTGGGCTGGGTCAGCTTGACCAGGGGACGTCCGGTGACGGCACGGAACGCCTCCGCGTACGCCTCACGGGTGACGATGGAGACGTCCACCAGGGTGAGGTCGATGTTCCACAGAACGAGGCGGTTGATCGGGGGCCTCCCGGAGAGGATGCGGATGCCCAGGGTACGGCCCGGGGCGCCCGGCGACCGCCTCCGATGCTGAAACCATCCTGTTTCCGGATGTTTCCCGACACCGAGCGGGCACCGGTGGCGGCCGTACCGGTCCCGGGCCTCCCGGGACCGGGACCTGCGCCGGAGTCGGAGTCGGAGTCGGGGCCGGGGTCGGGACCAGGACCGGGGTATGTCGCTAGGCGTGGTCCAGGGCGTTCGCGAGGGTGTCGACGACCGGCACCCCGCAGGCCGCCAGGTCGGCCCGGCTGGTCATGCCACCGGTGTAGAGCACCGCCCGCGCGCCGACGTGCCGGGCGGCGTGCGCGTCGTCCAGGCTGTCACCGATCACCAGGACGTCGGCCGGGTCGACGCCGAGCGCGGCGAGGTGGGCCACCATCCACTCGGCCTTGTGCCCCCCGGGGACGCCGCGCAGGCCGTCGATCCGGGTGAAGTGGTGGTCGATGCCGAGTTCGGCGACCTTGGGGACCAGCCGCTCGTGCGCCCACATGGACAGCAGCGACTGCCGGCCCCCCGTGGCCTTCCAGGCGTCCAGGGTGGAGAGCGCGTCCTCGGCCAGTCCGCACTCCAGCATCAGCCGGTGGTAGTTGTCATGGAAGCCGAGGTCGAGCGCCTCCCACTCGCCCTCGCGGAGGGGACGCCCGAGCATGCGCTCGTAGGCGGCCCAGATCGGGCGCGTGTAGACGGCACGGAAGCGATCGGCGTCGTAGGAGCCCAGCCCGTACGGCTCGAACACCGCGTTCGTGGCACCGACGACAGCGTCGATGTCATGAAAAAGCGTGCCGTTCCAATCCCACACGATGTGTCTCATATGCCGTCAAGAATAGCCAAAGCCCCGGGAGGGGCGCGGTCAGCCGATCAGGTCGGGGATCTCCTGGGTGGCGTACCAGAGGAGCTCGTTGGCCTCGGCGCCGTCCACGGTGAACCGGGCGTCGTCGTCGCCGAGGTCGGCCGCGGGCAGCGCCGCGATGGCGGCCTCGACGTCCTTCACCGCCTCGGGCTCGTCCACGTGGACGGCGGCGATCCGCGCCGACGGCACCGCCGCGTCCAGCCGTACCCGGGCGCGCTCCTCCAGGTCCGCCCGGACGGTGACGTCGCCGTCCGGTACGTCGACGGCCACGACGACCCGCCGGGCGGCGACCTCGACCCCGTCCGCGCGGTCGGCCGCCAGCATCCGCAGCGAGGCCCTGGCCGCCTCGGTCAGGGCCACGTACTCCAGTTCCTCGGTGTCACCCGAGACGTACCACTCGATCAGCGCGGGGGTCACCGCGTAACCGGTCAGCGGGGCCGGGCCGAGCTCCCCCGCGGTGGCCACGCGGGCCAGCGCCGGGAGCGTGCACGGCAGGTAGACGCGCATCCATGCCTCGATCTGTCTCTCCCACGTCGGCGCCGGTTCGGCACCGATTCACCCATCGAGTGTGCCAGTACCGGCGAGTCCCGGTGATGACCGCCCGTGCGAACCGCTCGGCGCAGCGGGACCCGCGGTGACGACCGCCCTGGTGGACGGCTCGGCACGGCGGGATCCGCGGTGACGACCGCCCTGGTGGACGGCTCAGCGCAGCGGGATCCGCGGTGACGACCGCCCTGGTGGACGGCTCAGCGCAGCGGGATCCGGAGCAGGCGCTCCAGCTCGGCGATGGTGAGGTCGGGCTCGCGGTGGTGCACGCCGACGATGCCGAGCCGCCGGGCCGCCTCGATGTTCGTCTCGATGTCGTCGACGAACACGCACTCCTCACCGGCCAGGCCGAGCCTGCCGAGCGCGTGCTCGAAGATCCTCGCCTCGGGCTTGCGCATGCCGATCTCGCCGGAGATGACCACCTCGTCGAAGACGTCGTCCCAGCCCTCCCGGGGGTACTCGTTCGCCCAGGAGTTGGAGAGCAGGCAGGTCCGCAACCCGGCTGCGCGGACCGCGCGGAGCATCTCGTACATCGGCTCGACCCGGTGGAAGCGGGAGAACATCCGGGACAGCAGCCCCTCGGCCTCCGGCGGCACGCCGTCCGTGGTGACCAGCCTGTCGGCGAGGTGACGTTCGAAGTCCAGCCCGGACATCTCACCGCGCTCCAGCGCGTGGATCGCGTTCTCCCCGTTCTCCGAGCCCTCGTACGCGTGTGATATCAGCTCGCTCATCACCTGCCGGTAGTGGGTCGCGTCGAGCCTCTCGTCGACGATCCACTCCGCGACCGCCTGGGAGAGACCGACGGTCAGCACGCCACCCCAGTCGATCAGCACGCCCTTCAGCATCCGTCCTCCTCGATGGAACGGGTTTCAGAGTAGACGCGTCCCGCGGACCGGCCGAGCGCGGGGACGGCCTCCGCGTCCGCGCACCGTGACGCCGCGACGCGCCGCGACGCGTCGCGACGCGTCGTGACGGGGTCCGTCCGCGCGCGCAGTCCCATCACGAGTTCAAGCCGTATCTCTCCTGGAACGACACAAGAAGGGTGCGATTGACCGGAGATTCATCCCCTAACATCCGATTCAAGGACTGGTGCGAGTTTCGCGGCTCTAATACGAGGAAGATTATGAGAATGGCAGTCGTGCCATATAACCGCACGTAGAAGGCGTGATCAACCTCCTGCGGGCTCCATCCGCACCTTCCCTCGGTTCCCATGAGGAGGGATCATGGCAGTAACTCAGGCGAGTCGCTCCCGCGCCCGTACGGCGTCGAGACCGACCGCATCAGCCACCAATGCAACGACGGAACGGAAGCGCGACGGCAACTCGCTAACGCTCAAGCTTCCGATGCTGACCGTGCAGCTCCGACCCCCGAACGTCCGCATGCCACGTGTCGACACCCGGGGGGCGGCTCAGGCCACTGAAACCGCCACATCGTTCCTCCCTCCGGCCGAACGCATCGCCTACTACGGAGGGCTCGGCGCCCTCGCGGTGGTGGGACTGATCGAGTGGCCGGTGGCGGCCGCCATCGGGGTGGGGACGCTGATAGCCCAGCGCGCACGGGGAAGGGGCCGGTCCTCCGGCGCCTCCCGGGCCGCGAGCTCCATCGCGTCCGCCGCGCAGAGCATGAACCCGATCTCCGCGATGACCGGGTCCGGCTCCACGGGATCCGCGTCCCGCACCGGAGGGTCCGCCTCCCGCACCACCTCGCGCGGCACCGCCTCGCGGTCGTCCGGCGGCACGGCGTCCAGGACCTCACCGTCCACGGCGTCCCGCAGCACGACGAGCAGCGGCGGCAGCGCGAGCACCGGTTCCCGGACGAGCGGTTCGGCGTCCCGTACGACGGGGGCCGCCTCCCGCACCGGGGGTTCCACCTCCCGGGCGACGGGCACGGCCTCCCGTGCGAGCGGGACCACCCGGACGGCGGCTTCGGCCTCGGGCGGACGGAGCACCACCTCCCGCACGAGAAGCGGCACGTCCAAGACCACGGGGACCGCCTCCGGGAGCTCCACCACCCGCAGCCGGAGCACGGCGTCGCGTACCACGGGCACCACCCCGCGGACCCGCACGACCGCGTCCCGCACCACGGGCACCACGTCCCGGACCAGGACACCCGCCACCCGCGCCGCGGGCACCGCCTCAGGCGCGACCGGCACCACGTCCCGGACCAGGACGGCGGCCACCCGGGCCTCGGGCACCAGCCCGCGGACCCGCACCACCGCGTCCCGCACCACGGGCACCGCGTCCCGGACCAGGACGCCCGCCTCGCGCACCGCGGGCACCGCGTCCAAGACCACCGGTACCGCCACCCGCAGCCGGAGCACGGCGTCGCGTACCACGGGCACCACCCCGCGGACCCGCACGACCGCGTCCCGCACCACGGGCACCACGTCCCGGACCACA